>NZ_JAFEUN010000219.1 GCF_016900895.1 Parashewanella hymeniacidonis | reverse complement strand
TGTAGTGAAATTGATGCAAAATCTAAGAAATCTTGCTTTTGGGGTACGGCTCTGAATTTTGCGTAAATCAGATGCCGTACATTTTAACTCTTGAAATGGATTTTTTCAGAACCGACTAATTATAGTTCTAGGTGGTTTACTTACGACCATCAACTCGCCGCATCATCTCTTCATTTCTAATTTCCTTATTTGTTTGCATACATTTTTTTAAACAACTTGAGGAAACTATTATGAAACGTATACCTGAACCATTCCGTATTAAAATGGTTGAACCTATCCGTATGACGAGTTTAAGTGATAGGCAACTTGCACTAGCTGACGCAGGAAACAATCCATTTTTGCTTAAAAGTGAAGATGTTTACATCGACCTATTAACTGACTTGGGTACTGGAGCGATGAGTGATCGACAGTGGGCAGGCTTGATGATGGGAGATGAATCTTATGCGGGTAGCCGCAGCTTTTTTAACCTAAAAAAAGAAGCACAGCGAGTGTTCGGATATCACCATGTCATTCCTGTGCATCAGGGCAGAGGAGCAGAGCAAGTATTGTTTTCTTGTTTAATTGGGGCAATACCCCTGTTACAAATTCAAGATATTTTCAGGCTTGATATTTTAATTTCCAGATCAAACCATTCTGTAAAATCTGGATATAGAGCCTGATAATCATCCTCTGTAAAAGAAAGGAGTTCAACTAACGTTTTACCGTCAATGATCATTTTGTCGATCTTTTGCGGGAGGCTCCACTCCGACTTTAAAAATCATTGAGTATCCTTTTATCTTGGAATTGGTTCAGTAATAAAAAAGATATTTTGTTTCTTATCTTGTTCCACCTAGGAAATTCCTCCTGAAAGGTGCATACCAATAGGCTTTCTTGTTTGAATTTGGAAAAGTCTAAAGGAGAAATTTTATGGTGAATGAGGGTTAAAACGTGGCTCAGAATCTGCGATTTTGAGGTCTTTTTAAAGGCCAATTATAGGGGTAAATTAAGGCTGATTTTTAAGCTGAGAAGGCATTTATGCCAAGGCTCAGCCTGCTATAACTCCTGAAAAAGTCTAGAGCGTTAACGATTTTTAACTCGTTTTTTAGCATTGTTTGCCTGTATTTTAAAAATACTGGCTCTTCCAAATCTCAATGAATTCTATGGCATCGAAAGTTCTATCCATTATGAATGGTTTCGGTTATCCGTCTGTGGATAACGGGGTGTGCTACGGACTTGCGGTTATGGCTGCGCAGGCGGTGATAAGATTTGATGGGGCAACGTATAACGCCAGAATCAAGACGCTTCCTAGCGGTGAGGAAGACGACCTTAAGGCTTTTTTTGAAGGTGTGGTCGTTTATTCAGGCAACGTCTTAAGCGCTTCACAATATGTTGCATTAGGTTTACCACGTCACCAAAATATTCCTGCACCTGCAAAGTTGTTATCATTTACACAAGATGAAAAAGATACCCTTCATGATGAGCGCAAAAAGTGCAGACCTTGCGTGGCTGAGACTTTTTTGTGCTCTTTCAATCGAAAATCACTGACCTGCTGCCTTAAAGAGATGCGTTCCCATGACGTGCCATTCTCATTGGTTATTACTTATATCAATCATGCGGTTCAAATTGGGTTTGATGGTTCAAACTGGCTGTCCGTGAGTCACGATAATACTCTGTATGAGGCAGCTATAACGAGTGAACTTTTACTTAACATTACAGATGAAAAGTACGCTCGTGATGGGTTGTGGCTTGCCAATATTAATATTGTCTTAGGAAAAGGTCGTACTATTTCAGATTTCTCCGCATGCTTTCGTGAATTACGTCTGACTGATAATAATTTTTTAAAGTTATCAGATTCTCAAAAAAAAAGGTGTGTGCATCTAGCGCTGCAAAATGGTCATCATGATACAGTGGCTGCGTTTATGAAAGTACTGGTGGAGTTACTGAAGGCAGGGAAGTTATCAGAAGATAAGTTCATAGCGCTGGCAGCAGCGAAAGATGGTGACGAAACACCTGGACTATTTCTGGCGCTGCAAAATGGTCATCATGAGACGGTGACTGCGTTTATGAAGGTGCTGGCGGAGTTACTGAAGGCAGGGAGGTTATCAGAAGATAAGTTCATAGCGCTGGTAGCAGCGAAAGATGGTGACGAAACACCTGGACTATTTCTGGCGCTGCAAAACGGTCATCATGATACGGTGGCTGCGTTTATGAAGGTGCTGGTGGAGTTACTGAAGGCAGGGAAGTTATCAGCAGATAAGTTCATAGCGCTGGCAGCAGCGAAAGATGGTGACGAAACACCTGGACTATTTCTGGCGCAGCAAAATGGTCAGCATGAGACGGTGGCTGCGTTTATGAAGGTGCTGGCGGAGTTACTGAATGAAGGGAAGTTATCAGCAGATAAGTTCATAGAGCTGGCAGCGGGAAAAAGACGTGACGAAATACCAGGGCTATGGATGGCGCAGCAAGATGGTCAGCATGAGACGGTGGCTGCGTTTATGGAAGCACTGACGGAGTTACTGAAGGAAGGGAAGTTATCAGCAGATAAGTTCATAGCGCTGGCAGCAGCGAAAGATGGTGACGAAACACCAGGGCTATGGATGGCGCAGCAAGATGGTCATCATGATACGGTGGCTGCGTTTATGAAGGTGCTGGCGGAGTTACTGAAGGCAGGGAAGTTATCAGCAGATAAGTTCATAGCGCTGGCAGCAGCGAAAGATGGTGACGAAACACCTGGACTATTTCTGGCGCTGCAAGAGGGTCAGCATGAGACGGTGGCTGCGTTTATGAAAGT
>NZ_JAFEUN010000218.1 GCF_016900895.1 Parashewanella hymeniacidonis | reverse complement strand
TGAAGTTGCTGGGTAACATTAAAGCTTTTGTGGAGGCTTGAGCCGTATGCAGTGAAAGTTGCACGTACGGTTCTTAGGAGAACGGCATCTGGTAACAGGTGTCGTTTATCCGACAAAAGCTTGTTAGCTTTAAAATCATCTGGCAACTTAACTCTTTTATTTTGAGCTTCATACGGAAGGTTTTTAAAAGTTTTAACTTTGACTTCAATGCTGGTTGGTTCTGAATAATAAAGAACCGTCACTGTTTTATTTTTCAATTATCATCTCTATCCATGAGAACAGTTATCATTTACTCAAAAAAAATACTAAAGCAATAGCTTAAAATTTACTTGCTTATTTATCGTACACTCCGTCTATGTAAAACGACTCTGAACAGCATCCTGATAGTTTTTAGTTAATCAGTATTGATCTCTGGTGCATAACAAGCTTGAGCACATTGCCCCAGTCAACAGTTTTTCATTATACAAATGCACTCCCAAACACTCAGCCCTTGCACAATCAAAATAAAACAGGTAACCCAAGTAACCACTCATAAAACCTATACTAACCAATTGATCCAACACGACTTAATTGGTTACTTATTTATGTAACCTTATATAACTCTATTAGTGACCTCATTGAAAAATAAAGGTTTTCTGTTTTATCTAAAGTGCAACTTTTAAATGTAACTGGTTACATGGAGGTTCCCTTTTTGGTTACTTTTACCGATTTGCTAGAAGCCTTGTATTGCGTGGTTGTTAGCGATTTTCAATAAATGGTTACCTCGGTTACCCCACTTTTTAAAAATTCAAAGCCGAGCTTGCTGCTGACATTCATTTTTTCAGCTCAAACCGAAAAATTAAGCCAATAATGATGGCTAACTGTATGATGATATTGGGTAGATTTTTAAGGCTAAAGATCACCTAAGTTCACAAAAACAGGGGTAGGTTTTGCGAGTATTTTGCGGGAGTTTTGCGAGTAAAAATTTAAAGCTGTACGGTAAAGCTTAATTTTTCCTTATAAATCAACAAGAAAATTGGTCGGTATGAGAGGATTCGAACCTCCGACCCCTGACACCCCATCATACGAATACTATGAACCTTATTCGATTGTTTTATAATAATTTTTTATCAAATCGGCAAATATAAAAAACTGGCAAATCGAGTAATTTAGGGATTATATAAAACAATGAGTTAAATACGGATCTCGCGCACTTTCTGACATGATTTAATTGACCCCTGACACGTTTTGACAGTTCTTAAACTGTATGAATACATATTCAAAACCTGAGCTTAATACGATTACGAGAGACGGTTAAATACCTGTAATTAAAAAATCAATTGCTGCGATAATTTCATCTCGAAAAGCGCTCAGTTTATTTACAGGATGACGTAATAGCTTCGTTGACACACTGGCCATCTGATGAGTCAAAATAACAAAATCTCCTTCATCAATATGGATGATTGGACAAAGATTCTTCGGTGCTTTTTGATCCAATAAATCCAGTGGCGTTAAAGGAATGACCAATCGAGAATTTAATGAGTCCAAGAGTTCACTTTGAACATCAACAAAGTACGGATATGCCTTAGAAGTGTGCTTGTCTGGATTTTGGTATAGAGTAAATTGTGACATTAGAAAACTCTGTGAGAATCAGAAAACATACCATGAGTTTCAGTAAACGTATTACAAGCATCAATGGCCTCACTATTTTGCTCTAACCACTCATTTTTTAGTCTTTTACTTACTTCCTGAATAAGTGCCTTTTCCATAGTTGCTGAAAGGTTTATATCCAAGCGTTTAGCCTCTCCCAGTAACTCACTATTCAAACTTAAATTAGCGGCTTTTTTCGGGGCTTGTGTGTTATATACAGCTCTCATAATCTCACCTTATGCGTACTATTCATGCGCATTAAGTATAAAGTTAGATTTGGCTCTAATCAAATTATTATTGCTTACCTTATAAACAAGGCTAATATTCGATGATCGGTTTCTTAGTCTTGATACATCTGATCAAATTAATGTTCGTGCCTCTTTAGGGCTTTTAGTTGCAAAAAGTGCACAATTGGAGCTTCCACACGCAGATAGCCTCAATGGTTCAAAGCATCGCAATATGAAAGAGCTAAGAGTCCAAAGTAATGGTAAACCATTGCGTGTCTTTTTTGCTTTTGATCCACAAAGAACAGGGATCATTTTATGTACAGGAGATAAAACTGGTGATAAGAGGTTTTATAAAAAAATGATCCCAATCGCTGATTCAGAATATGAGCATCACTTAGAGGAGCTTTAACATGACTAAACGTAGTAACCCACTCAGTGAACTAGATAAAAAGCTATCAGCTGAAGTGCTGAAAAAAGCGCAAGAAAAAACTGAAGATATGCTTTTTGATCTGCGTCTAGCTGAGCTTCGTGAACTGATTCAGTTGTCACAGACTCAAATAGCTGATGCTATGGGAGTAAAGCAACCTACTGTCGCTAGTTTAGAAAAAAAGGGGAAAGATGTTCGGCTAAAGTCCCTTAAAAGATATGTCGAAGCAGCTGGTTGTAAATTGAGAATAGATATTGAAATGCCTGATGGTTCTAGTCATGGATTCCCCATATAAATAAGCCCTAAAGCATATAGTGCTGCAGAGTGACGTGGTCTAATGGATACAGAGAGCTGTTTCAAAACTAAGAGTATAAAAACAGGCATAATTAGGGGATTATAGGAATCAAATAATGGGACTGATCAGATCTATATGATCTAAAGTCACAAATACAAGCGAGCTCGCCAGAGCAGGAAGTCCAACTCTGGTGATAAATATCAAAAGCAAATTTGTTTTTAGTGAGCGTTTCCAGAA
>NZ_JAFEUN010000217.1 GCF_016900895.1 Parashewanella hymeniacidonis | reverse complement strand
TGAATGACTGGCTTACTGTGCTTGGTTTTGCTCCTTCTGGAAACGCTCACTAAAAACAAATTTGCTTTTGATATTTATCACCAGAGTTGGACTTCCTGCTCTGGCGAGCTCGCTTGTATTTGTCACTTTAGATCATATAGATCTGATCAGTCCCTATTTTTCTTACAATTGCAGCAGTATTGTGTGGAGCAACAGGCTGGAAAGCGATCAATATTTTCGGTGAAGCTCAATTAGACTGGTTGAGACAGTATCGTTCATTCAATAATGGAATTCCTACAAGGCACTCAATTGGAAGGATAATTAGAGGTGTTAAAGCTGAAAGTTTAATGTCTTGCTTTATTAATTTTTCAAACGCCCTACGTGAAAAAAACAATAAAGAGCATATTAGTTTCGATGGTAAAGTTGTCTGTGGCTCTAAGCATGGTGATGACATCGACGCACTTCAACTTATGACTGCAATGGTTGTAGATAATGGACTTATTATTTATCAAAAAGAAACGTCAACCAAAACCAACGAAATTCCTGTAATGCAATCCATGCTTCAAAACATAAACATAGAAAATGCAGTGATTACAGCTGATGCCATGCATTGTCAGAAAGAAACCACTGCTTTAATACGAAAAGGTAAAGGGGATTACGTTCTCCAGGTGAAGAAGAATCAAGGTAAGTTACTTGCTGAAATCGAAGCCTACTTCAATAAATGCTATCGAGATACGCCAGAGCTTTTAAAGCAGAATCACTTTATGGAACTTGATGGTGAACACGGCCGAATTAATGAGAGACATTATCGTCTGTTACCCATTACAAACTGGTTTGATGAAACGGCTAAATTTACAGATAGCCATGCCATTGTAGAAGTCACTCGCTTACGAGAAATAAAAGAAAAAATAAGCAAAGAAACGTCTTACTACATCACTTCATTAACAAGCAATGTGGAAAATGTTGCGAGATATATACGAAAACATTGGGCAATAGAAAACAGTCAGCATTGGGTACTTGATGTCACTTTTAAAGAAGATGATTGTAAAATTTATGCAGATGATGGCGCAAAGAATTTAGCGACCATTAGGCGAAAGATTTTGAATTTAGTAAAAAGTCACTCTTCAAAAGACAGTGTTGCTGGCAAGATGCAAAGGGCCTGTTGGGATATGAATTTCAGGGCTGAGATTTTATTTGGTGAATAATTCATCAAAGCGTAATCCCGCCCTGTGAAAAATAGTGAGTTGAGTGCAGGTATTTTGTTCATTTAACTTTCAGAGTGCTGAATAGTTACGTTATATGTTTGATATAAGGATGTAAATGTTAAATTAAAGTTAAACTGGATTATTTATATCGATAAACTGATGTTCTAAACCAAACTTTTCCTGTAAATGATTTCCAAGTGCTTCAATACCATAACGTTCGGTTGCATGATGGCCTGCTGCGAAGTAGTGCACGTCTTGTTCAATAGCGTTGTGATACGTTCTTTCTGATACTTCACCACTAATAAAAGCATCCATGCCAAGGCCAACAGCTACATCTAAATAATCTTGTGCGCCACCTGTACACCACGCCACTTTTGAGATCAGTTTACTATCATCGCCCATATGCATAGGTTCACGCTGCAGTACGTTAGATAACAGAGTTGAAAATTCAGTAGCTGAAACAAGCTTAGACGTCTCACCTTGCCAGATTAAATCTTGCTCCACACCTTCGACACAACGAATATTCTCAAGCCCTAGTTTCTCACCCAGCTGAATATTATTGCCGACTTCAGGATGACCATCTAACGGTAAGTGGTATCCCATAAGGTTAATATCATTGAGTAGTAACGCTTTAATGCGTCGTTGCTTCATGCCGATAATTTGTTGCGGCTCGCCTTTCCAAAAATATCCATGGTGAACAAAAAGCGCATCCGCTTTTTCTGCAATTGCAGCATCTATCAATGCCTGAGAAGCCGTAACTCCTGTAACAATCTTCTTGATTTGTGCCGTACCTTCTACTTGTAACCCATTCGGCGCATAATCTCTATATTTAGACACCATCAAGTAATCGTTAAGATAGCTGAGTAAGTCGTTTCTCGTCATTTTGGTTCTCTAGAGTTAGCGTTCATAAATACAATGTTAACACGCAAAACGGGCCATTTTTATGCTTTTAACCGTAGTTTTATGACTAAAATTGGACTTTTTAGTCCATAAAGGGCTAAAATCTATGTAAACGTTTTGCAACAGATTAATAATAAATAGGTTATATGATGCCAAAACTGAGCAAAGAAGAAACAATCGCAGCTCTAACTGCAGCAATTAAGCAACATGAAGGCCGTGATGTTTCTATCGAACAGAAAGGTAGTTGGTACAAGATTGATGATGGTAAATCTTTAAGATTCTCTGAACTTGAAGCAATGTTAGAATCATTTGGTGCAGCCCCTGCTGAAAGCAAAAAAGAAGTAAAAGCTGAAGCTAAGCCAAAAGCAGAGAAGAAAAAGCCTGCTAAAGTAACTAAAAAGAAAGCTGAATCAAAATCAGGTGGCATGCTACCTAAAGAGTACTGGTTAAACTACCTAAATTCGCAAGGTAGTCAGTTCACTCTACCACGTGGGTTTTAAACTTTAATTTCTAATTAAGTTTATATCCAATACGCCAGCATAACGCTGGCGTTTTTATTTGTGTTTTCAGAAGTAGAAGTAATTAATAAAGCTAATTTCTGGACAAAAGTTGGACATAAACGTGTTTCGGTTTCGGTTCGTAATCAAAAAATTGCATTAGAAAAAGTATCTCTGAAATCAAATTTCTGAAAGCTACGACTAGCCCTAAAAAACAACTTAGGGCTTACATCAG
>NZ_JAFEUN010000216.1 GCF_016900895.1 Parashewanella hymeniacidonis | reverse complement strand
ACCAGATAACTACTGATTTGCGCCCCTTCTTCTGATATGACATCTAACGTCAAATCTCGATTGAGTGATTGGCCTCTTAGGTGAATTGCATTGTATTCGTTGGGTATTAATGTATTTGCATCCGCTTCGTTTGGCATCATTCTGACTGGAATCGCCATCGGACGCTGGTTGTGAATGATGGTATTTCCTTGAAGTACCGGACCATTAACGGCGTAACGGAAATATATCCCCCAAGATTTATTGTGTTCGATAAGGTTATCTATCAACTCAGGGGCGGAAGTACTCGACTCGACTCTAATGCCATTAGTGCCTGAGTAGGCTATGCGGTTATTTTTAATGAGTGGATTAGAGTAGTTTTCAATCCAAATCCCTGTTCCTTCTTGGGTATCTACAATTTCATTACGCTCGATTATCGAATTGGAGCCGTAAAGCTGTAAACCACGATAAGCACTGTCTCGGATCAATGAGTCCGTAATGCTGATGCTGGCGTTGTATAGGCGGATCGCTGCTGTGCTCGAACGCCCCGCAAAGCGGTTTTCAATGTAAGCCAGTTTGGTCAGGTTATCTGCTACGGTATCGGTAAAATATAAACCACTCCAATCACCGGCCTGTCCTTGACTGTACCCATCTTGGTTGGTGTCACCGCCAACACTGTCATCACGGAATGAGGTGAAATAAATTCGGGCATTGCTGCTACCAACGGCATTTAAGGCACCATCTACTTGTATGCTTGTGCCGTAGTCAAATTTCCAAACACTACCCGCAGGGATATTTAGTAAACTACCAGCTTTAACTTTAGCGGTACCACTAACGATGCGATACGTTAAATTGGCATCAGTTTTTACGTTTCGCTGTAAGTCTGCGCCTATTAACTCGATATCCTGATTATGATTTCCTGCAAATTCATTGTTGTCATCTATACTTGGCAACGCTGAAAACGGTATACGTGCTGCTGAAGTATTTGAGATGATACTGTTATTCTTTAAAATAAAGCTACGTGGTTTGTTGTCTGAGTAAATACCATACTTGCCATTATTCTCAAATCTATTTCCTGTAAGCTCTACGGCATAAGTAGTCGATGTAACCGCAAAACCGTTATTTCCGTTATCGCTGATCGTATTATTCTTTAAAATAGCATTAGTTTCATAGCTACCACCTGTAGCAGAAATACCATTGCCACTATTATTATGAATAAAGCTATTTTCAATATTTAAGTTTGCGTATATTGAATAGACACCTGTACCTTTACTGTTACTAATTTCACTATTTTTTAATGCTACAGATGACCGATATTCAGAATAGATTGCATTATCATATGCTTGACCACCATAACGTACTTTAGTGTGAGCTAAAGTAAGTTCAGCATTATCATCAATAAAAAGTCGTCTCCAATAACCGGCTACTGGTTGAGTGGCTGAGCCATCGCCATTACTGTCTCCACCAACGCTGTCGTCAGTGTATGCCGTAATATGCACAGGGTTAACTTCAGTACCTAATCCCTCTAATTTGCCTTTAACGGTGATTGATCGTTGAGCGCCAACTTTTACAATGACTCCTGGGTAAATGGTAAGCGTTTTACCTTCTGGAATAGTGACATTGCCATTTATATAATAAACACCTGTACGCCATGAGGTATTCTCAGACAGAGTGCCTGACACTTGAGTTACTGCGTTCAGTGTCGGTGTGATCGCCGTTGAAATGGCACCTGCACTTATATTACCAGCACCGTCATAAGCTCTGATTCTAAAGCGATAAACCTGACCGTTAGATAGGCCACTTACTAAATGATTTAATGCTTGCTTATTAAGCTCCAACGCATTTCCGTCATTGAAGTTCGGTGACTGACTTCCCCAGCTAACACCATCGTTAGTTGATATATCCAAATAGTAACCAACTAGGTCTTGAGCTGTATCAACACTGCCAATCCAGCTTAGATAAACTTCTCCATCTCCAATAACAGCTTGTAAGCCAGTAACGTCTTCTGGAGCCTGATTATCTGCACTGTTATCTTTGGCGATGACTTCACCGGTGTAGGTCGCAGCACTGTAATTACCCGCTTTATCTTTGCTGAAAACTCGGTATTCATATGCTGTACCTGCTGTTACTTGATCATCTTCAATTTGGGTAAGCTCTGAATTGACTTCGCTTATCAGCGCATAACCGTTGCTACCTTGACGGCGTTCAATTCTATAACCCTGAACATCTGAGGATGAAGACGACTCCCACTCAATTGAAATCGAACTACCATCGTCGTTAGCGACATCCGTGCCTACAGCATAACCAACAGGCTCAGGTGCTGTTTGATCGACGGTAACAGTAACCACACTACTTTCAGCATCTGAAGTCAGATTTTTAATTTTAGCCTTTAATTCATACTCACCATCTTGCGGCAATGTCCACAGATAGCTCCAACCACCTTCAGATTGAAGCTGTGTTATCGGCTGCCAAATAAACTGTGCAGCACTACTTTTCACCCGAATACCTACTTCAATAGTATTGAACGCTGTTGAAGCGGCTGTTGAACTGCCCGTAACCCACACTTTCCCATTACTGAGATAAGTATTAATTGCAGGTGAAGTGATGCTGATTGAGGGTTCCTGGGTGTCAAGAGTTCCTTGCTCTACAATAAGTACTTCTGATAGGGCTACACGGTAACCTTGATCACGTACAAAATGCAATTCAGCAGTATCATTATCAATACTTGAAGCAGGTAATAAATATTGAGAAGTTGTTGCTGTAGAAGGTGTGGCATTACTTGCATGTAGCAAGTTTCCACTATTATCTTCTAGATGATGACGGTTTCCACAATCACTACAATTAGATGATGTTGCATCTTTATTTACAATACTGCGGACAGTTTTATGCTGCAATAACCCCGAACTCTTCAAGTTCACTGATGACTTGAGATACTTTTTCGTTACTCGGGTCGATATCTAACTTGTCAAAAATGATTTTCATCAAGTA
>NZ_JAFEUN010000215.1 GCF_016900895.1 Parashewanella hymeniacidonis | reverse complement strand
ACACGGATTGGGGAACTGAATGCTCGGCTTTTCTCAACATCTTTGTGATTTGCTCCGTACTCAACTCATTTTTAAATTCGTTTAATTGGTCAAAATCTTCAGTGGAAAGTGTTTGCTTGGCGAGAAGACTCTCCAGCCTTAATTCCTTATCTGACTTCTTTTCTTGATTCGGAAGGCTATATAACTCTTGCTCCAGAAAACCATCTAAACCATCTAAATCATCTAATCCATCTAAATCACCTAAATCACCTAAATTATCTAAATCACCTAAATTATCTAAATCATTTGTAAAATCGGCGCCCTCCCATCGGGTATTCTGCCGCTTTTCCTGGGAGCTAGGGGGAGGAGCTCCTGCCTCTGAAGCCAGTTTCGCTCGCTTGGTATTCTGCCGATTTTCCTGGGGGCTAGGGGGGACTCTTGGTCTTTTGTTTCCCCGCTTCAAAACGTCACCTTGTGGTGCATCATGAAAGCACTCGTATGAAGCTGTGGACTCACTCGATTTCACCGTAAAAGTCTTGTCGTTGGTGTTAATCGAGTCGCTTGGGGAAACCATGGGTGATGGAGAATACTTCTGGGCGCTCTGAGCTAAAGAGCGGTCAAGTGAGTGCATAAATTCCTCCTGATTACCCACAAAGCCCAGTCATCTTTAAGAGCTTTTTAGGCAAAAGTGGCATTCTTACTGCTATGTAGATGAATCTCGGCAGTATATCATATCTTCTAGCTGAAACCTTGGTTTGAGTGTGTTTTAGGCTGCAAAGATGCGACAGAACCGATTTTTAAGCTGAGAAGGCATTTATGCCAAGGCTCAGCCTGCTATAACTCCTAAAAAGTCAAGAGCGTTAACGATTTTTAACTCGTTTTTTAGCATTGTTTGCCTGTATTTTAAAAATACTGGCTCTTCCAAATCTCAATGAATTCTATGGCATCGAAAGTTCTATCCATTATGAATGGTTTCGGTTATCCGTCTGTGGATAACGGGGTGTGCTACGGACTTGCGGTTATGGCTGCGCAGGCGGTGATAAGATTTGATGGGGCAACGTATAACGCCAGAATCAAGACGCTTCCTAACGGTGAGGAAGACGACCTTAAGGCTTTTTTTGAAGGTGTGGTCGTTTATTCAGGCAACGTCTTAAGCGCTTCACAATATGTTGCATTAGGTTTACCACTTCACCAAAATATTTCTGCACCTGCAAAGTTGTTATCATTTACACAAGCTGAAAAAGATACCCTTCATGATGAGCGCAAAAAGTGCAGACCTTGCGTGGCTGAGGCTTTTTTATGCTCTTTCAATCGAAAATCACTGACCTGCTGCCTTAACGAGATGCGTTCCCATGACGTGCCATTCTCATTGGTTATTTCTTATATCAATCATGCTGTTCAAATTGGGTTTGATGGTTCAAACTGGCTGTCTGTGAGTCACGATAATACTCTGTATGAGGCAGCTATAACGAGTAAACTTTTACTTAACATTACAGGTGAAAAGTACGCTTGTGATGGGTTGTGGGTTGCCAATATTAATATTGTCTTAGGAAAAGATCGTCCTATTTCAGATTTCTCCGCATGCTTTCGTGAATTACGTCTGACTGATAATAATTTTTTAAAGTTATCAGATTCTCAAAAAAAAAGGTGTGTGCATCTAGCGCTGCAAAATGGTCATCATGAGACGGTGGCTGCGTTTATGAAGGTGCTGGTGGAGTTACTGAAGGCAGGGAAGTTATCAGAAGATAAGTTCATAGCGCTGGCAGCAGCGAAAGATGGTGACGAAACACCTGGACTATGGATGGCGCTGCAAGAGGGTCAGCATGATACGGTGGCTGTGTTTATGAAGGTGCTGGTGGAGTTACTGAAGGAAGGGACGTTAAAAGAAGATAAGTTCATAGCGCTGGCAGCAGCGAAAGATGGTGACGAAATACCTGGACTATTTCTGGCGCTGCAAGAGGGTCAGCATGATACGGTGACTGCGTTTATGAAGGTGCTGGCGGAGTTACTGAAGGTAGGGAAGTTATCAGCAGATAAGTTCATAGAGCTGGCAGCGGGAAAAAGACGTGACGAAATACCAGGGCTATGGATGGCGCAGCAAGATGGTCAGCATGAGACGGTGGCTGCGTTTATGAAGGTGCTGGTGGAGTTACTGAAGGCAGGGAAGTTATCAGAAGATAAGTTCATAGCGCTGGCAGCAGCGAAAGATGGTGACGGAACGCCTGGACTATATTTGGCGCTGCAAAATGGTCATCATGATACGGTGGCTGCGTTTATGAAGGTGCTGGCGGAGTTACTGAAGGAAGGGAAGTTATCAGCAGATAAGTTCATAGCGCTGGCAGCAGCGAAAGATGGTGACGAAACACCTGG
Source organism: Parashewanella hymeniacidonis (assembly GCF_016900895.1). Lineage (GTDB taxonomy): Bacteria > Pseudomonadota > Gammaproteobacteria > Enterobacterales > Shewanellaceae > Parashewanella > Parashewanella hymeniacidonis. Next base: position 648 of record NZ_JAFEUN010000215.1, on the reverse strand, counting down.
ACTATTTCTGGCGCTGCAAGAGGGTCAGCATGAGACGGTGGCTGCGTTTATGAAAGTGCTGGTAGAGTTACTGAGGGCAGGGAAGTTATCAGAAGATAAGTTCATAGCACTGGCAGCAGCGAAAGATGGTGACGAAACACCTGGACTATTTCTGGCGCAGCAAAATGGTCATCATGATACGGTGACTGCGTTTATGAAGGTGCTGGTGGAGTTACTGAAGGCAGGGAAGTTATCAGAAGATAAGTTCATAGAGCTGGCAGCAGCGAAAGATGGTGACGAAACACCCGGACTATTTCTGGCGCTGCAAAAAGGTCAGCATGAGACGGTGGCTGCGTTTATGGAAGCACTGGCGGAGTTACTGAAGGCAGGGAAGTTATCAGAAGATAAGTTCATAGAGCTGGCAGCGGGAAAAAGACGTGACGAAATACCAGGGCTATGGATGGCGCTGCAAAAAGGTCATCATGAGACGGTGGCTGCGTTTATGAAGGTGCTGGTGGAGTTACTGAAGGCAGGGAAGTTATTAGAAGATAAGTTCATAGAGCTGGCAGCAGCGAAAGATGATTACGAAACACCAGGGTTATTTCTGGCGTTGCAAAACGGTCGTAATGAAGTGGTAACGGCATTTATGACGGTGTTGGCCGAGTTGTT
>NZ_JAFEUN010000214.1 GCF_016900895.1 Parashewanella hymeniacidonis | reverse complement strand
TCTAAATCGCCTTACTCTGTGTTAAAAATAGTTTATTTAGATGACTAAATTGCACTATTTCCGCCTCGATTAAGGCGATTTATTGCTCAGCTGAATTATTAAACAAAGATCAACAGCCCCTAAGCCGAGTAAAATTAATATTGTGAAATTCGATGGCCAAGACTGGGAAAAGAATGCCCATATCTTGTCGCATAAAAGTATGAATCTAGGTTGAGTGAATTCCTAAATTACGGTCCACGATTCCATCAGATGTCTTCATCACTTCCTGAAGGCCATTAATAAAAGCCTGGTATGCTACATAATGTTGTTCTGTTAATTCTCGATTTCCTGCGCTATCAGCACTTTTCAATTTTTCTATATGGCCTAAATAGGACTTAACTTGTGCACAGCAATACTTATTAAGGACTTCCTCTTCATTATATTCTTCTGTACTTTTTTTTTTCTCAGAGTCAACTACCGCTCTCATACCTCTACAAGCATGAAATAAGAAGAGCTCATCCATCTTGGGATTAACTGGACAATCCATTGTTTTTAAATTAAAAGGACTGATATTGCCTTGTAATATATGGATATCCCCTTTTGAATCACGTTCTAACCTTGATGCTAGCTGCTTGTAATCACAGTACAAATGTTCTGAAGCACCTTGTGAAACACTAAAATCAACTTTACCTGTAGACATATGCAACACCATAGTAGTGGAATTTTAAATCTAGCTGACCATAATTACTGTTAATAACTATTCAACCAATTTAATAAAATAAAGTCTGTTGTATATTATTAACCGCATAGCCTCCAGTTAAATTTTGTTAATGTTGTTCAATGAGCTGTAAAAAAAGGCACTGAAATAGCGCCCTTATAAGTGAGAGATTAAGGATTACCTCAACATATCCCACTTTTTCCACTTGGTTTTATGCACCTTCATTGGTGAGGTTTTCGTATGATGATGTTCAGTGTCTGGGTTGTTGCACCAGCCTTTACCTTCAACATGAACCATTTTCTTATTCATAAAAACTTTGCGTTTCCCGCCCCAATGAGTACAGGTTGCACAAACATGCTTCATGCTTAATTTTACATCTTCATGGTGTTCGTTGTGTATTGGATATGAAACATATCATTAATATAATGGTTACATTTGAATATTTTTAAAATTTTCAGTACCTTGCAGAGAATCAAGTCAATGGTAAGAAAATCATATGAACAAAATAATAAAATTAAGTATCTTTGTATGTGCAATAGCACTTTCCAATTTTACACATGCGCAAAATTACACTTGGGATAAATTAAAAGTGTTTTCCGCAGCCACTCATGTTCGAGGTGCCGCATCAGACGAAGAGCTGCAAGCATTGAAATGGCTTAAAGCTGAGTATCAAGCACTAGGATATAAAGCTGAGGTCCAGCCTTTTACATTTAAAGCTAAAGGCAAAACATACAAATCAAATAATTTAGAAGTTGTATTAAAAGGCCAGTCAGCTAAAACCATCGTAGTTGGCGCTCATTATGACGGAATCACGGGTACTGGCTCTAAAGGGTTTATTGATAACGCTTCCGGTGCAATTGCGTTGCTTGGAGTGGCTAAACAACTAAGATCTAAACCTCTACCTTATACCGTTAAACTGGTCCACTTTTGGGCAGAAGAAATTGGTATATACGGCTCTGAAGCATACGTTAATAATAAAGAAAACGATCTCAATAATGTTATTGGAATGATTAATCTCGATACCATTATTGGAGGAGATTACTTATATATTCATAGTGCTGAATCTAAGGCGTACTTATGTAAAAAGATTATTCAAAGCAACTATAGCGTTAATCCTCAACTGAGAGAAAAGCTCATCTCCCTTTCAAAATCTCTGAACCTTAAAGATGGTTACAAGGTTCATCCACAAAATAATTCTTACAAAGAAGGGCAAACTGGAAGTTGGTCAGATCATTATCCATTCGCATGCAAAGGGATTCCGGTTGCATACCTAGAATCAACAAACTTTTTTATTAATGGCAAAGATGGTTACGATGGCGTAACCATTCACCAGCCCCGTATTGACTTTTGGAATAAATGGTGAAACACCCTTAAAAGTGATACTTGCATCACAAAACAGCGGCACCCTTGCGGTTATGAATGTCAATAAACGGGAATTTGAAATTGTCAATACCCCTCTGGTGAATGCTTACACGATGGCTACTCCCAGTCTACTGACAAACAGTTTTGGGATTGCTTTGATGAAAAGAAAATGACGGCATGCAACCGGAAAACTGAATCAAAATGGGGAAATATTTGGCATACAAAATTTGATAGTGCAACTTTTTTAACTGCTAAGAAAAACAAGAAACTAGAGTCACAGCTTAATAGTGCCGTAACTTTAATTTCTCATTTTTTATTACGACCTTAATGGTTTGGGTGTTTTTTAACACCCTTGTTCCACTTTACACATCCATCGTCCGTACAGGTAATGCCAACATTATTTTTTATCGTTCCGTCAAAAAACGGAGTTTTGTCATTCTTAAAATATACTTTCACTTCCGCTGACTTAACCGTAGCGTATTTATCATAAGCCAACCAAAACTTTCCAGGGATAATTGTATTTTCCGCCATGTTTTTATTCAGCTTATCTGACAAAATTTGAAACTTAATCACATGTGAAGTCATATCGTTAATGGGGAGGCAGGTATTCATTTCTAATCCTCCCTGCCTTGTATCATTACACAAATCAATGCCATTCCAAGCTGGTTTATAAACACCATTAAAATTATTAGTTTGAAACGTTGGTTTGTGATACTGAAGTTGAGCAAAAGCGGCACTACAAAGAGAGAAAGATAGGAGTATGGTAAAGCTTAATTTTTTTTCCTGAAACAGTCATTGCAATAATCTCTACTCAAAATAATCACACCTTTAAGCCTGTCTCTTGATCAGATCTTAGTGCATTTCTCCGTCAGCTAGCATTTCTTTCGCCATCCTATATCCAACGACATAAGATTGAAGGGTATCCCAACCTTCCCAAATCGTTTCCCAACCTG
>NZ_JAFEUN010000213.1 GCF_016900895.1 Parashewanella hymeniacidonis | reverse complement strand
AGCAGGTTGGGAAACGATTTGGGAAGGTTGGGATACCCTTCAATCTTATGTCGTTGGATATAGGATGGCGAAAGAAATGCTAGCTGACGGAGAAATGCACTAAGATCTGATCAAGAGACAGGTATAGAGGAGTGACTAATTTATCGAATTGCATAGATTTTGTTTATCAAGCTTAAAATCTACAAATATCTTAGTTAAAATATTGGCAATCAATTAATTAGAAACTACTGTACTCACCTTTTTAACCTAAATTCCTAACGCACATTAAATATAATTTATTAATAAATATGAAAGAATTTTATGTTATTTAATAATCTGTTCTGATATTTGCAATGTTTAGGCTTGGTTTTAGTAGCTAACCTGAGCTCTGTGTAACTAAATCAATAACTTTTGAAAATTTAAAAAAACTTATTGACTATCTATAGTGCTGATAGTTTTTTGAATTTCAGGGCGGAAAAGTGAAGAAATCGCTGTACTGTAGAGATTTGCTTATGTAGAACTCGATTGTGTAATTGTTGCACCTTTCTATGTTCTAGTTTAAAGAAAAAGCAAAGTCACTCCTTATTTTTAGTCTTTAAAGAGCATTGAATTTAGAATATTTACCAGAAAAAGAGCTGGGCTAGAGAAGAAGTGGCAGGCAGAGGTGCTTTTACTGGATCGCTAAGAAAATCGAGTATAGTTTGTTGAAACTTAGGGTTAACATGTTTGCGTACAGCAGACTCCAGCCGAATACGGTTTTCTTTGATATTACTCGTCTTGTGATAAATGCCTTTTTCAAACATATCACACCCTTTAATTTTAAAAGCGTTACCATCAATTGCTTTTTCATACTGCTTCCGGTCTTTGTAGTCGCTTGGTGTTTTTGGTAACAGGAATACATCAGGCTCTAGTGCTGATAGCAATATTAGGCATTGGGCATACAAATCTGCAACACCTAACCAAAATGGATTTCCTGTTACTCTCTTTTCAAGTAAGGTGAGTGTCATTGTGGTTTCTGAGCCATAACGACTAGTTGAATCTCCGATTACTTTAATAACCTGTCCTTTGTCATTAACCTTCACTTGGCAAAGCTCATCGAGGTCAATTAAAGTGAGCTTTGGTGTAGCTAATCTTAACGTTGTTCCATCAGACGAATGGGCATACTCTTTGTAAAGAATGTTTTCTAGCTTTAAGTCTCTAAAGAAAAAGCCATGCTTTCGTGCGTTATCGAAGGTCACACATAAATTAGCTAAAGCTGATTTATCTATTTTCTCAGCTCTAGATCTTGGTTTGTTTAATTGAATAAATAAATCAATCCCAGCATCGGCTGCAACAAGTTTACCGTCTTCAATAAATGTACCCAATGCACCTAGGGAAATCGCTGTTTGACCAGTGTTGACTTTGTTCGCCCCTAAAACGTTAATTAGCTCAGCTAAAGCTGGCGATACCATACTTTTATCGTCTGATGCTTTTGCAGGTACCAGAGCTGTACTTTGCTCACCTGTTTGTGGATTTGTTACAGAAGTATTTTGTTGTACATCCATTAGTATGTATTGGCCATCAGTCATCAAGACTCTTTTCAATCTTCCTTTCTGATTTTTATGAACGTGTAATTTTGAGGAAAGTGGTGCTCTAAGTGGTGGAAATCTTTTAGATGAAGAATGTTGATATTTCACTGAAACAGGTTCCTCCTTATTTTGTGCTATAGATTGTTTTGAAATGTATCCTTGTGACTGTTTTAAACACACTGAATTATTTGGCTTTAATTTATGTTTTTTATATGCAGTTTGAATGGTTTTGGCTGCCGTAAAGTATCTAAGTCTTGTCGTGCTTTCACTATCACTATCACTATCAAGTAGCACCGTAGATACTTGCCCAAGAAAACCACAAATTTGATAAAATCTTCGACCTGCTATTGCTTCAATAAAGTCTTTTTTTTGCTTTTCATCTAAATCTTGTAGCAACAAAATTCCTTTCTCACACTCTCTGTCTGCTGAGCGATACCAATCTACAAGTAATTGCGGCATTTTATGATGGAAGGCTGAACGTTCTATGAATGACTTTATTTCTTTTTCCTTACCTTGCATTGATAACAAAGTTAACAGAATGACTAAGTTTTCAATTGGAGCGCAAGTAATCAACAGGTGCCTTTGCTCAGGTTTAAGATTCTGGAAGGCGCTTACGATTGCTTCTGGTGGGGATTTTTTTAACCACAAATCTACTTGCTGCTGGCAACGCCAATCAACCCAGCTGTGAAATGTAGTTTGATTCATTTTAGAGGTGGCGGCTTTCCACTCTGTAAAAGTAAGACTTCTGTTTAGTTTCAACCTTTCTTCGTAAGGCCACTTAGAGTTATATTGCAGTAGCTTATCTTTAACACTCATGCTTAATAGTTTTTTATTTAGCTTTTCAATTTCTGCTTCAACCTCTCTCAAGGAGGTCGGTTGCTCTTTATAGAACGTGAGTAGATCCGAAGTTGTAAATGGGCATTCGGGCAATAAGGCTCTTGCTACTAAGTATTTACATGGCAAAGCGCATGACCATTTTGTTAGATTTTCAGCTGACGCTAAATCACTATCTGGTATGATTTTATGTAGTCGCTCTTTGGGTAAGCACTTTATGGATATTTCATTTAGCTCGATTGGAAGTTTTAAAAGAAAGTTTCTGATGCTTTTGGGGCTATGCTTGCAGTTTATTTTCTGAATATAATCGTCGAAGATTCCATCATCAATACATCTATTAATTATCAATTGGCTTAATTTGCCTTGAGGTGATCTTCGAGCTATTAGAGATAAAAACCAATTATGATTTTCTAACAAAAGTAATCGACAGAACTCTCGTTGTGGCAGGCTATTCATAATTGTCGTCATTTCGCTTTCGGAAAGTTTAGATATTGTTTTTACCATTTCTCTTGGTGATAGAGATTTTAGTGAGTTAAGAATAAGTGGTAACCGAGCTTCTATGTCTGCTTTCTTAAGAACCTGCTTTTGTTGTTCTTTAGAGATTTTATCAAATGTGTTTTCAGGGCTTGCTTGAAGCTGTGTAGTGCCAAACAGCGAGTGATAGTAAGAGTACAGTTGAGCAATAAACGCTGTCTCTTGATCAGATCTTAGTGCATTTCTCCGTCAGCTAGCATTTCTTTCGCCATCCTATATCCAACGACATAAGATTGAAGGGTATCCCAACCTTCCCAAATCGTTTCCCAACCTGCT
>NZ_JAFEUN010000212.1 GCF_016900895.1 Parashewanella hymeniacidonis | reverse complement strand
ACTTCAGACTGCTGTTGTGATGCTGATTATGCTTTGGATGCCTTAGCATGGAGTCGCAGCAGTAGTTTGACCTATAAAGTCAAATCAACTTTTTATCAAGCGCTAAAAACTGCAGCATCGAGTTATAGCAACATTTGAAGGACAACAAAAACGAGATTTCATCACTCGATGTAATGTTACCAACTGGATACTGATCAATAATTACTTAAACTACAATCCAATCCAGAATCAAAACCAAGGAATTGCGGCCTACCGATTATTGCTTGATGTACCAGATAGCTTTGCAGGTAAACAAAAACTACTCCAAAAATTAACGTTATTTCTTCCTAAGTTACCGGCAGCATTTATTGATTATTACAATCAGCGCATTTCCGATTGTCCGTTACCTATCAATACTCAAACTAAAGTCGAATCTCACTCAATAGATGCTCAGTCCGCAACTAATCATTTTGATTATTTCTGGCAACTTCAAATTCGCAGAGAAAAGAAAAACAAAGCGCAAGATATTTGGAATAAGCTTGGTTTAGATAAAGACGGAGATAGAGCAATGCACATCATTCATTGCTGGGAAGATCAAAAGCGTCATCGAAAACAGTATCAAGATAAAACTAAGACTCCATTGCCGCATAACTGGCTTGCCGATGAACAATGGCTAGATGAGTTTATTCGAGCCGATGATCCAAGTATTACCCCAATTAATCACCTATCTAAAAATAACACTCAAATTAGTCTAGAAAGCAATAACCAAGCGATTGTTCAGCAATGGACAGGCTTATCAACCAAGAGAAAATAACATGACCGATCACGACAAAGAAGAATTTGCAGAAGTTTGGTCTGCCACTTACAACTTATACAGTAAGCAAATTACTCTGCAAACACTAGCATTGGCTTTTGAAGCCTTAAGCCATTATGACATTCAGCAAATTCGCAATGGTTTAACAGGACATATTCAGTCGCCTGAAATGGGACAGTTTTGCCCAAAACCTGCCGATGTCATTAAGCAGATAGAAGGAACGGGTGATGATAGAGCGTTTACCGCATGGGCAAAGGTTTTATATGGCATTCATCATGTTGGCGCTTGGTCATCAATAAAGTTCGATGATGTACTCATTCACCATGTTATTGAAAAAATAGGCGGTTGGGTTTCACTGTGTAAATTGAAGGAATCTGAATTAGCGTTTAAACAAAAGGATTTCATCAGCCACTATCAATGCCTATTGAGTAAACCCATATCAGATCACTACCCTGAAATATTAAAAGGCATTATAGACTGTCAACAAACTGCTAGCTCAAAACACATCGAATATGCTCTCCTAACTGACCAAAACCAGATAACTCAACATAGATACACTCAGCCTAACGAAATGAAACTTAAGGAGCTGAATCAATGAATTTACTTCAAAAAAGCTCTCAAACTTTACGAGCAGCAGAATTGATCAAATACGGTTTTAAAACCAATATCGTGGTGCAAGATACAGGGCTTTCCTCCAACCTTATTCGAACACTGTATAAAGAAGTCCAAGGTGAGTCACCAAAGGCCGGACAATTACCGTCACCAGCTAGCATTTTGTCAACGATACAATCACTGGCTCATGCTTCTATTGTTATTGAGAATTACATTGAGTTAGTTGAGTCTGATACGGTAAGAGTTGATATTAATGCATTGATTCAAGCGAATAAGCTGTATCAATTAATTTTAAAGAAGAATAGAGAACTTGAGCTGACGAAACAACTAACCATTAACGAGTGTTGGGTATTAATTCGAGGTTTACAGGCTAAACAAGTTAAGATCCATCATTGTGATAATGGACACTTTTACATCACAACACCAAGGCAACGAACTTTACCGATCTGCCCATTTTGCCAATTGCACCAGCATTGAGTTAAAAGCAAAGGAGTTGCTTCTTTATCTTATCTTTGGTTTCACACAAACTGATAGCGGTGTTGTCATACAATAGTGTTAGCTTGTTTTGAGATACATCATTTGGATTATTCCCATAATGAGTTAACCAATCAGAAAAACTAACACCAGTAAAAATACTCCATTCAAAACCAATGCGATTCCTGATGTAAACCCCTTTCAGTGCAATTGCAGTCGTAGTTGCTATTGAATCACTGAATAACACCAGATCCATCTCGCTACTCTTAAAACCATTGCTAGCCTCAATAGCCGCATTTGTCATACAAAGCTCAAATAAGGAGTAATCATATACTGCAAGGTGGCTACTGAGAAAGTTAGCCAGCGCATTCACTGTTACAGAAGCTATTGGCCAAATATCAATAAAATCGAAATAGAGTTCTGTTAATTGAGTATACCTTTCAAGCCAATGTTCAAGCATTTGATTGTGGTCTAGAGAGATTGATTCTAAAGTAACGCAGTGCTTCATAACGATACCTTTACAGCTTATGAATGAGGTCTTGCATCCATGGATGGAGATTAATTGAGCAACCTGTAAGTTACTCTATAACGATACAAATAGAAAGTATTTGGTAATAATTTGGTATTCTTTAGGGTTGTGAGTAATGGTTGCTCTTATGAAAAGCAATTTTGTTTTTTCTCTTCTTATCTCTTTTCTGTCGGATAAACGACACCTGTTACCAGATGTCGTTCTCCTAAGAACCGTACGTGCAGCTTTCACTGCATACGGCTCAAGCCTCCACAAAAGCTTTAATGTTACCCAGCAACTTCACAACGCAGGCATGACAGGTTCAAACCAAGAGTTTCTGCTTTGCTTATTAAGCTTACGCCTTTGTAAATAAGCCGTATGCTCAGGATCATAAGGTGTCGCAGCGCCTCTGATTTTTACATGCCTTTCAATTGGTGTTCTGGCTATTTCAACAAGATTAAACGCACAGTCCATGCCCGCTATTTTCTGACGTCCATGAAATCGCCAGTAGCCATTTCTATCCAGAAAGTATTTTCTTGCCACCCACTGTTTCCCTTTTGTGATGTGTTTTCTAACAGCCCACCTCCATAACGCAAGAAATAGTTGATGCCCTACATATCCGAAGACTTTCTTTGCAACGCAATGATGGTAATAGTTCGCCCATCCTCTCAGCTTTGGATTCAACAACTTGATTAAATCATTAACTGAAACAGTTGCATGCTTTCTTATCAGTTGACGCAGATTTCGCAAAAATAACAGTGTATTGCTCTTACTTGGTTTAATAAGCAGTTTGCCTTTGTACTTTCTGAGATTAAATCCCAGAAAATCAAAA
>NZ_JAFEUN010000211.1 GCF_016900895.1 Parashewanella hymeniacidonis | reverse complement strand
CCACTAACTTTCAAAATAAGCTACAACTCAATGAATGATATCAACAGCATGACATGATGATTAGATCGGTCAAATGATCGTGAAAAATAGTGAGTTGAGTGCAGGTATTTTGTTCATTTAACTCTCAGAGTGCTTAATAGTTACATTTTTTTAGCCACGGTATCAATTTCTAAAGCTAACGCCCAATAAAAAGGCATTTAGATCACGTTTTGTGATCAGTTTCTGATTTAAGTCATGAACTGACGAAAAAGCATTTGCTAGTGTGGCAAAAAATGCTGTATCCGTGTTGTTTGTAATTCATACAAACTTTCGGTTCTGGCTATTTCGTTCGCAGTTTTATTATGGAGAAATCAGCAATGTCTAATGACTTACCTTCAAACCTTTATCGCGTTGAGCAGGTACGTCAGGCTGAAGTTGAAGCCTGTCTAGGGAAAGACAATGGGCTGTACGAATTAGTAGAAAAAGCAGGTCAAGCCGCTTTTGAGATCATCTTTCCATTATCCAAAGCGAATTCACCGATCTGTATTCTTGTCGGAAATGGTAATAACGGTGCTGACGGTCTTGTTGTAGCCAGAAAACTGCTCGAGGAGAAGTTATCTGTCTGTGTAATGGCAATCGATAAGGCTGTATCAACGGCTGAGCATCAACAAGCAAGAACCGCATTTGAAGCCCAAGGTGGTCAGGTTAATACTATTGATTACGAGTGTTTATCTGACTTTAATTTGATCATCGATGCACTTTTTGGGGTTGGTTTATCACGACCGCTAGATGGTGATGACACTTTGCTAGTGAAAAAGGTTAACCGTTCTGCTGCAAGAGTCATTTCTCTCGACGTACCGTCAGGTGTCAATGCTGATACAGGTAACGCTGTTACTGCCATCAAAGCCAATACAACCATCGTTTTTGGTGCGTTAAAAGCTGGGCTATGCACTTATCAAGCGCGTCATTACTGCGGAGAAGTTGTCTTCGCCGATATTGGTTTTGCTGAATTTTTACCAGAAACGCACATCAAACGAGTTGATGCTCTAATGCTTAATAAAGTGTTAGGTAAGCGACAACGTCATGCTCATAAAGGCGATTCAGGAAAAGTTGTGGTGATTGGTGGTGATATTGGTATGCCGGGTGCAGTTACGCTTTGTGCTGAAGCAAGCTATAGAGCTGGCAGTGGCTTAGTGGCCGTAGTGAGCCGTCCTGAGCACCAAGCTGTTGTTATCGTCTGCCGACCTGAGCTCATGTTTTCTGGTGCTGAATTTATCGATATGGATATTTATCATCGCTTGGGGTGGGCTGATGTTCTGGTATTAGGCCCAGGTCTTGGTCGTAATGATTGGGGCGTTAATTTATTTAAAGCCGCTATGATGACTGACAAACCAATTGTTGTTGATGCTGATGGGCTGAACATCTTAAGTCGACGACCTCAAAAGCAGAATAACTGGGTACTAACACCTCATTCTGGTGAAGCTGCCAGACTACTTGAATGCGATGTTGAGATGGTAAACCAAAATCGCTTTGAAGCGGCTAAACAATTGCATGAAAAATACGGAGGGGTGGTTGTGCTAAAAGGTGCGGGCACCATTATCACTGATGGCACTAGCACTTATGTGGCTACTGTTGGAAACCCGGGGCTCGCCAGTGGAGGTTGTGGTGATGTACTTGCAGGAATAATTGGTTCATTACTTGCTCAAGGTTTATCATTGCTTAACGCTGCTACCATAGGTGTTGTTGTTCATGGATACGCTGGAGATCGTGTAGCGCTTAGCGGCGGTGAAAGAGGCATGCTCGCAGGGGATCTGATGGTTGAAATCAGAAGAGCTGTGAATCTTTAAGGCATTAATGTTATCGCATTACTTTTTAGATGTATCTATGTTTGACTTTACGTGAGCTTTCATTCTGGCCAAGTTGACGCTGTTGGCAGACGATGGCGCTGAGCAGTCAGTTTTCGCATTTGCTGAGTCTTGTCGGTTGGATTGTACTCCCATGAGCAACGTTGCTACCTTGTTGCCGACCAGAGTGGTGGGCTGTTTGAGGGCTTGCTTTTTGTGTTGATAAAAATTGCTTTTTAATTTTAGCACTTGAAACAGTTTGTCCTTGAATAGCTTCATTAAAAGGGACCAATTCAAGTTCAGAACCTGAATCAGAAGTTGACTCACAATCAGAACTAGAACTTGTATCATCATTAAGTATTTCTTGGGCAATTTGATCGTGCCCCATTAATTTTAAAATTTCAGCAAATTCAAACCAATGACATGCATTGGTTGTGTCACTTTCTATGCTTGTTGCACTTCCATTGTCACCTATATCAAGTTCAACGATGTATTCTGCTAGTTGCTCGATAGTATCTAATTTTCTAAGGTCAACAATTCTTGCACCTAAAATAGCTGCGAACAACTGAATACTGTCTCTATCAAGGCTCTCAATTCGGTTGAGATATTTAATTACTTTTTGTTTATCATTCCGGTCAATGTAATAAAACTCTTGATCAGTTCTCTCTAATTTAAAACGAGCGTAGCTAATAAGTTGTGATCTTTTTGTGCTAATTCAGGTGATAAATCGCAAACTGTATTAACGAGTGTTTTGCGAGTCAAATTTTGAGCTGAATCTAGTGCAGTTAAGTGTTCAGCATTTCCTGATTACAGCCAAGAATAAGCGAGTTGCATAAATGAAACACTATTAGTCTGATCTAGTTTGACTTTAATTGCTTCTAGGAGCCTAGGCTCTAGCTTTGATAAAATCAGACCTATTCTAGCTAAATCTTTAGTGCTATCTCGATTGAAGATATGACTTGGTTTAGAACTGTTCGGTCTACTATTTGACCAGTTACAATTGTTTGGAATTACTCTTTCAGCAGAAACTGAGGCCATTTTAATCTTTTTGATTAAGTAAACTTGATGTTAATGATGTAGGTGTATGAAATTAATCTATTAAAAGTTAGTAACTCAAGTTAACTTTTGTTCACCTTGTTATTGAATGAGTCACTAGCTTCATGATCGATTTTCAGCATTCTTAGATCTAAAAACACGATTTAAGGTCGAATGAAGTCAAATGTAGTTACTCCTTTAGGCGAATTGTTCTTGTAAAAGAACTTTTTGTTAAGAAAATTAATGGCTCACAATATCTCAATTGGGTGTAGATCCTTTAGATCGACGAATATTATTAAAAGATCATTAATTATCAGTGTGATAGCTTAAATATATAGTGCGAAAGGAGCAATTTCATAGTACTTATTAGTTCTGACACACAA
>NZ_JAFEUN010000210.1 GCF_016900895.1 Parashewanella hymeniacidonis | reverse complement strand
GATATTGGGAAGAATTTTGGTCAAAGTTAGATCGATACGGTTTTCCTGTTACACATAATTTGTAACGAGTTTACCAACAAGCCTGAAACAAATAATTTAGACATTAATTAGACTGAACACCCACTCAAAGTATACAGCTTAGTCAGCAAATGGTGATGAAATTGATGCCAAAAATTCAGAAAATGTCACAAGAGTTTAGTGATAAATTAAAAGTCCACAGAAGTAAAACTCAAGAAAATTGATAGGCTGAATTAGCTAGACTAAGCTGCTTTCTGCTATAATGCGCTGTTTTTTATCAATGCAGCGCATTTTTTATGTCTGCTTCAGGCTACTACAGGTAACCCATGCAAGTTGAATCCACCTTATTTTCCTATAAAAAATACAGGGCTGAACATTTTGAATCGGCTCCGTTTTTACCTATGTCCAAAAAGGAAATGGATAAACTTGGCTGGGACAGCTGTGACATCATCATCGTGTCTGGTGATGCTTATGTCGATCATCCGAGTTTTGGGATGGCCGTCATTGGTCGTATGCTTGAGGCACAGGGTTTTCATGTGGGTATCATTGCTCAGCCTGATTGGAAGAGTAAAGACGCCTTTATGCAGTTGGGCAAACCGAATCTATTTTTTGGTGTGACCGCAGGTAACATGGATTCAATGATCAATCGCTATACCGCTGATCGACGCATCCGCACCGATGACGCTTATACACCTAATGATGAAGGCGGTAAGCGCCCTGATAGAGCAGTGACGGTGTATACCCAGCGTTGTAAAGAAGCGTATAAACACATTCCTGTAGTGATTGGTGGCATCGAAGCCAGTTTACGTCGTATTGCTCATTATGATTACTGGTCTGATACCGTGCGACAAAGCGTTATTTTTAACGCCAAGGCCGACATTCTGATTTACGGCAATGCTGAAAGACCACTCGCTGAAGTTGCACATCGTTTTGCGACAGGGCAAACCATAGATCGAATGCAAGACATTCGAGGTACTGCGGTCATTCGTAAAGAAGCCGTACATGAATGGAAAGGGGTGGATTCAAAAGAAATCGACCAACTGCATAAGATTGATCCGATCCCAAATCCTTACGGTGCTGATGATGTAGGTTGTGAAAAGCTATCCGGCCCAACAAATAAGAAAGTTTTTGATAATGATGCACCAAAGCCAATATCTGTCCAGCCTTCTCGTCCAAAACCATGGGAAAAAACGTACGTTTTATTGCCTGATTTCGAAAAAGTAAAAGTCGATAAATTCAAGTACGCACACGCATCACGCATTTTGCATCAAGAGCAAAATCCGGGTTGTGGACGAGCGCTGTTTCAAATGCATGGCGCTCGTGGTGTATGGGTAAACCCGCCTGCATGGCCACTGAATACCGATGAAATGGATGCGGTGTTTGATTTAGCCTACAAACGTGTGCCACACCCGTTTTACGGTAAAGCGAAAATACCTGCCTATGACATGATCAAAACTTCGATCAATATTATGCGTGGCTGTTTTGGTGGCTGCTCATTTTGCTCGATTACAGAGCATGAAGGCCGAATTATTCAAAGTCGCTCGCAAGAGTCCATCATCAAAGAAATTAAAGACATTCAGGACAAGGTACCGGGTTTTACTGGGGTGATTTCTGATTTAGGTGGCCCAACGGCAAACATGTATCGTTTGGGGTGTTCGAGCGAAAAAGCGGAAACCACCTGTCGTCGTTTATCGTGCGTATTCCCAAGTATTTGTGGTCATTTAAATACTGACCATAAACATACGATTGACTTGTATCGTGCAGCGCGTGATGTGCCGGGCATCAAGAAGGTGATGATTGCCTCTGGTGTGCGTTATGACTTGGCAACCGAAGACCCAAGATACGTTAAAGAATTAGTGCAACACCATGTCGGTGGCTACTTGAAGATTGCGCCTGAGCATACGGAAGAAGGCCCACTCAATAAAATGATGAAGCCGGGCATGGGCACCTACGATAAATTTAAAGAATTGTTTGATAAATATTCCAAGGAAGCGGGTAAAGAGCAGTATTTGATCCCGTACTTTATCTCTGCGCATCCGGGTACGAAAGATGAAGATATGCTGAATTTGGCGTTATGGTTGAAAGAACGCAAGTTTAAGTTGGATCAGGTACAAAACTTTTATCCGTCACCAATGGCTAATGCGACTACGATTTATCATACCGAATTAAACTCACTGAAAAACGTTAAAAAGGACAGTGAAGTGGTAACAGTCCCTAAAAAAGGGCGTCAACGTAAATTACATAAAGCCTTATTACGTTACCATGATCCAGCTGGCTGGCCACTGATTCGTGAAGCTTTGCGAGACATGAAGCGCGAAGACTTGATTGGTAACAGCCCACACCAACTAGTGCCTGCTGAAGGTCGTCACGAGCGTAATGCGATTGCCAAGCAAAAGGGTCAAAAAGCGAAGCCCGGTGAAAAAGGGTTAACGCGTTTTAGTGATAACCAATTTAAGAAAGGTCAGTCGCAAAAGCGTAGCAATGGTGCGAGTAGTGATTCAAAGAATAATGGTCAAAGCCGCAATAAGCCTAAAAGTTCTGGCCGTAAAGCACCGTTTGGTAAAAGTAAGCCATTTAAAAACAACAATAAACAGCGCAGTGCTGCAGGATAAGGATTTTTAGAAACATGAGTTTAGTGTGTTCCAATTGCAGTAAGACACTCAAAGTCACCAAAATTTCTGAGCAGCGAGGTGAAGGGTTAGCCACTGAAATCCGTTGTTACCACTGCGAGGCTTGGTTAGGTAAAAGTGTAAAAATTGCCAAATTAAAAATGTTCAGTTTTTATGCGATCATCCTGTTCGTTGCATTTGGGTACTTCTTGCCTGATTTCAAAGTCGCTGCGATTATTCTGAGTATTTTTTCAGGTATAGGCTTAATGATTAGCCACTTTATGGACCATTTATTTACCGTTGAACGGCCACCAGAAGAAGATGTTTCTGAAGAGTTGAGAAAGTATCGTTGATAGCGATACTTTAAAATAGTTATACCCATGATACTTGAAGATGCATGTTTCAGGACTTTTTCAGCGCCAATTCTTTGAGGCGCATTAGCGAAGGAATACCGGGATTCTTTCGAGCTAATGTAATAAAGAAGAATTGGCGCTGAGAAGTCCACGCAGTGTGAGTTGCACAGCTTGTTACTCTTCGTTGCCAGTGCTAACAATAGCTCACTATTGCCGCACACTGTCGCCTTGATTAACAAGTTGTGCATTCTCGCTGAAATCGAGCATCTTCAGGTATCATGG
>NZ_JAFEUN010000021.1 GCF_016900895.1 Parashewanella hymeniacidonis | reverse complement strand
TTTTGACCATAGATCTTGGTTGAAAATTGACATGATGCGTTGCCTTATCTAGTGTAATTTACTGATCAGATCAACGAAACGATAATAAGTTCAATTTCCATAATATTTGTGTAGAAGAGTCAGCCTCTATACCACTTAACAACTTTTTTCAGTGCTTTTAAGCAAACGCATCTAAGCTAGTTAATACTCGTTAATTGAGGCACCTGAGTCACAGGATAGCTACTGAAGGGAAAGGCTTTGAAGCACAGAATTATTTTTATTTAATATTAATAAGGTACCCACATGCAAAAGTCTTTAATCTCTATTGTTCTTTCAACCATTATTGGTACAGTCGCATTCAGCGCTGGAGCTGCAATTACAACCCCTCACTCAAATCTAAAAAAAATAAACGAAAACAAAACCAAAATTACTGAAAATTCTGAAAATATTAAAGATAACAGATATTACAATCAGGCTAATTACTATGACATCAAAAGCAATCAAATTGATATAAGGTCAAATAAAGGCTATATAAAACAAAATGATGAAGATATTGGTCTTAATACACAGCTTATTGACCATAATGCTAGTAACATTAATAAAAATAAGGGCACCATTGCAGCGAACCATCGAGAAATAAATGCAAATGGTAATTTGATCATTAAAAATGCCGAAGGCCATTTACAAAACAAAATGGCCATTGCGCAAAATAAAGATCAAATTACAAAAAACAGTAAAGAAATAAAAGATAATTTTGGTCGTATAAGTTACAACACTGCTCATACAGAGAAAAATACATTAGGCCTTCAAAATGCAAATCAAAAGATTGATAAAAATGGCCAAAAAATCGATGTTAACTCATATAACATCGCCAATAATACGTCCAACATAAGTGCGAATGCTTCCAATATTGCAGCAAACACAACTGATATAACATCTAATGCTCAACGAAGCACTCAAAATACAACGGATATTGCAAACAATTCTGATTCCATTAAAGCAACAAATCAAAAAGTATCTGATCACAGCTCTCAAATTGCAGCCAACGATACAAAAATTGACACAAATGGAACCAACATTGCTACCAACACTGCAGATATCAAATCAAACAAAGCTGATATAACTTCAAATAAAGAAGCCATCAGTGCTGGTGAACAACAAATCACCTCGAACACTACAGCCATTGCTGATACAAATATACAAGTTACTAATAATAGAACATCTATTAATGCAAACACCAAAAGTGCTTCACAGAACAAAGCCGCAATTAACACTGAAACTCAACGCAGTGAATCCGCTGAGCAGCAAGAAAATGGTAGAATCGATACCGCAATGGGCGACATAACTCAGAACAGTAACAATATCGGTCAACTACAAAATGAAGAAACCAATAACGCTGCATTAATCCAAGGAAATACCAACCGTTTAGATAAAATTGATTTCCAAGTACAAGATATTTACAGCCAATTAAAACGTTTAGATGGCGCAATTGCAGCAAGTGTGGCAGTTGGCTCAATGGCAACTACACAAGCTCAAACTGATTTAACTTTGTCGGTAGGCGCAGGCTATTACAACAATGAGAGTGCATTAGCACTTGGTATTGTTGGAAATGCCAATAAGTACATTTCATTGAAAGCAACACTTTCAATGTCAAGCGGTGACGATTGGGCTAAGCCTATTGCAGGCGCTTCAATTAACTGGGCACTATAAAAGTTTTATTTAATCCATTAAAAAAGCGCCTTTCGGCGCTTTTTCTTTACCTGCTGAAAACCTTACTTAGTATGCTCTTCAGCCAGATATAACCAAGTGTCAATTACTGTATCAGGGTTTAACGATACCGTATCAATACCTTGCTCAACTAACCAAGCTGCAAAGTCAGCGTGATCTGATGGACCTTGACCACAAATACCAACGTAAGCGCCTTTCTTCTTAGCTGACTGAATTGCCATTGCAAGAAGCTTTTTAACCGCTGGGTCACGCTCATCAAACAAGTGGCTAATGATACCTGAGTCGCGGTCTAGACCTAATGAAAGCTGAGTTAAGTCATTTGAGCCAATTGAGAAACCATCAAAGTACTCTAAGAACTCATCAGCCATTAATGCGTTAGACGGTAATTCACACATCATGATGACACGCAAACCATCTTTACCACGCTCTAGACCTTCTTCTTTAAGAAGTTCGATCACTTGCGCTGCTTCCTCAAGAGTACGAACGAATGGGATCATGATCTCAACGTTCTTCAAACCCATTTCATTACGTACACGTTTGATAGCTTCACACTCAAGTGCAAAGCAATCACGGAACGATTCAGAGATGTAACGGCTTGCACCACGGAAGCCCAACATTGGGTTTTCTTCTTCAGGCTCGTAACGGTCACCACCCACAAGGTTAGCGTATTCATTTGACTTAAAGTCAGACATACGAACAATCACTTTCTTCGGATAGAAAGCACTGCCAATAGTAGCGATACCTTCTACCAAACGAGCAATGTAATACTCGACAGGTGAGTCATAGCCTGCAATCATCTCGTGGATTTCTTGCTGAAGCTCTGAATCTTGTTGGTTGAATTCAAGCAATGCTTTCGGGTGAATACCAATCATACGGTTGATGATGAACTCAAGACGCGCTAGACCAACACCTTCATTTGGTAAACGTGCAAAGTCGAATGCACGATCAGGGTTACCAACGTTCATCATGATCTTCATTGGAAGTTCAGGTAATGTATCAACACGGTTGGTGACGACATCAAACTCTTGCTTTCCTTCGTAGATGAAACCGGTGTCGCCTTCAGCACAAGAGACTGTCACTTCTTGACCTGTTTTAATTAGGTCTGTTACGTCACCACAACCCACTACAGCTGGCACACCTAATTCACGAGCAATAATTGCAGCATGGCAAGTTCGACCGCCACGGTTAGTAACAATAGCGCTTGCACGCTTCATGATTGGTTCCCAATCTGGGTCAGTCATGTCGGTTACCAGTACATCACCCGGCTGAATTTGATCCATTTCATCAATCGAACCTAATACTTTAGCAACACCAGTACCAATCTTATGACCGATTGCACGGCCTTCGCTTAGTACATCACCTTTTGTTTTTAGGTGATAACGTTCGATTAACTGAACATCTTCACGGCTGCGAACTGTCTCTGGACGAGCTTGAACAATGTAAAGCTTGCCATCGTTGCCATCTTTCGCCCATTCGATGTCCATTGGACGACCGTAATGCTTTTCGATGATCATCGCTTGCTTAGCAAGCTCCATCACTTCAGCATCAGTTACAGAAAACTGACGACGTTTCTCAGCTTCAACATCTTCAATTTTAACTTGCTTACCATGACTTGAATCATCTGAATACACCATCTGTATTAGCTTGCTGCCGATATTTCGACGAACTACAGCTTGATGGCCTTCAGTTAAGATTGGTTTGTGTACGTAAAACTCATCAGGATTCACTGCACCCTGTACGACCATTTCACCCAGACCAAAGGATGAAGTGATGAATACAACGTCATTGTTACCTGACTCAGTATCCATAGTGAACATTACACCTGATGCCGCTTTATCAGAACGAACCATACGCTGAATACCAGCAGAAAGCGCAACACCACGGTGGTCGTAACCTTGATGAACACGGTAAGAAATTGCACGATCGTTAAATAAAGAAGCGTAAACGTGTTTGATAGCAACGAGAACTGCATCAAAACCTTTTACGTTTAGGAAAGTTTCCTGCTGACCTGCAAAAGAAGCGTCCGGCATATCTTCAGCAGTCGCTGATGAACGAACGGCAAAAGAAGCGTCCTGAGTCTCAGACGATAACTTCTCGTATGATTCACGGATCGCTTGTTCTAATTCAGGTTGGAAAGGCGTGTCGATAACCCACTGTCTGATCTGTGCACCAACTTTAGCAAGTTGATTTACATCATCTACATCCAAAGTGTCTAGGATGTCATAAATCTTCTGGTTAACTCCACTTTGCTCAAGAAACTCATTAAAAGCATGAGAAGTTGTTGCGAATCCACCAGGTACTTGTACACCAGCATTAGATAAATTGCTGATCATTTCACCTAAAGATGCATTTTTACCGCCAACCGTGTTGACGTCGCCCATGCCTAATTCCTGATACCAGAGTACATATTGTTGCACAGTTCTATCTCCGCAAATATTTATATTAATTCCGATAGCAGTTTGTTCGATATTTGAAACAAAGCACACTGCTATCGGAATTAATATAAGCGAATGAAACAAGTCCTTCACATTCGCTCGGAGGCATTCTACACTCCGTCACAACAGGCGTAAATCTATAATTTTATTTGTAATTTTATTACTACAAGAGGCAGTTATGGCACCTAAAGTATTCTTTATTTCTGATGGAACAGCAATTACCGCAGAGGTGTTTGGTCATGCAGTTCTTTCTCAATTTCCTATTGAATTTGAACAGGTTACAATTCCATTTGTGGAGACAACATCAAAAGCGAACGCAGTTAAGCAACAAATAGATGATTGTTTTATTACAACAGGTATTCAGCCATTAATATTCCATTCCATCGTAAAATCAGAAATTCGTGAAATTGTTACCAGTAGCAAAGGCGCTGGTTATGACTTTTTAAATACTTTTGTGGCACCGCTCGAAGAGCAACTCGGTATGCAAGCGTCACCAAAACTTCATCGAACTCACGGTAAAGAAAATGCCAGTTATGAAAACCGCATCGATGCCATTAATTATTCGATGGATAATGATGATGGTCAAACACTAAAGCATATGGATAAAGCCGACATTATCCTGCTGGGTGTTTCTCGTTGTGGTAAAACACCATCAAGTTTGTATCTTTCAATGCAGTTTGGAGTCAAAGCGGCAAACTATCCATTTGTTGAAGACGACATGGATAACCTAAAGCTCCCAGAAGCATTAAAAAGAAATAAAAAGAAACTGTTTGGTTTAACCATCGATCCGCAGCGACTGCATGAAATTCGTCAGGGACGTTTAAGTAATAGCCGCTATGCTTCACTGCGCCAATGTCGTATTGAGGTGAAAGAAGTTGAAATGTTATATAAGAAAGAAAAAATTCCGTTTATCAATACTACCAATCATTCGGTAGAAGAGATTTCTACCATGATTTTGGATAAAACAGGGCTTGAAAGGCATATGTTCTAGTCAACGAGTAGCCATCATTTCTTCTTGGTGGCTATCTTTAACAAGTTTATAGCTAAATTTTTAACTTCAATTAAGAAAGCGATTATAGAACCTATAGCAACTCATCTTCATTCCTGACTCCAGCCAATATTGGCTGAGGCTTTAGTCTACCCTCAGCCTCAGGAGCTAACATCTTAGCCTCAGGAGCTAACATCTTAGCCTGAAGGGGCGAATCGACACCATCATCTATAGACACTGAAACCCAACTATCGTTGTCAAGTACCGGATTTTCAATACTTGCTTGCACCAGTGTATAGTAAGCTCTCTTGACCAAAGTAATCATGGCTTGACTAAAATTATCCATAAGCATTTGACGATGTTTTTTATTAAGTAATACAGCATTTAACATCTCGATTTCATTCCTTTTAAGAGCCAGATTCGTAAGGAAGTACAAAGCAACTTCCAACCTTCTATAACCCTCCTTCTGAACAGCGAACTGTAAAAGTTCACCTAGATCAACCGAAGCATCATATTTTACAGAAAACACCTTCTCTATAATTTCTAGATGAATATCGTCATCGTCATCACAATCCAACTCAAGCGCTTGCTTCAAAAGAGAGTTTGAAACTTCCAATGAACTTTTTTCACTTTGTAAACCTAAATTTTGCTTATCGATAGAGGTAATACACTGAGTTACCATTTCAATATCTTTATTAAATATTGCCATATCTAAGATATCTAAAACATTTTCATCAAAAAAGGAACTATCTATATACTTCAGGAGCTCATTAACTGCATTAATGTCCTTAAGTTGGATTGCTTTTTTACATGCCGCTTTTAAATGTTCGACTTTTATATGAGCGTCATCTTTGCTATTTACAGATAGTAATTTTGTTAATAGCTTTACATCTTTTTTACTCACAGCTCCTAAAATTGCACTTTTTGACATATCAGAACAGAAAAATGGATCTGCGCCATGCTCTAAGAGTAAATCGATTAACTCATAATGAGATGGTCTACAGGAATCAACGGCAACTTGTAAGACTGATTCTCCAGTATGAAGTGGTTTACCTACTTCGATATTAGGTAAAAATAATTCAACAATTTCTTTATTTTGTTTCTTGATTGCAACCATTAAAGGAGTCAAACCTTTGTGATTAACTATACTCGTGCATGAACCAGCCTCAATGATTTTTTTACAAAGCTCTCTATTGTGTTTATAAACCGCTATATGTAAAGCTGTATTACCACTATCATCTTTAATATCAATATCATTATCTTTACATGAGCTTATTACAGGGTCACTTAAATCCTTAAAGCCCAATTCTGCTAATAAGTGTATTGCAGTTTGACCATTTTTATCTCTAATATTAGGTCGTGCGCCAGCTTTTGTTAATTCCAAAACTACTGGCTTATGATCACAATAAATTGCAATGTGTAATGGTGTTAGCCCTTGTGATAAAAGCTCTTCATGTTCATATCTGCTGTCATATCCCCATTTTGCATGCTTCACACCGTTTTTACATTCAGAAGCTCTATAGTGATATTCAGAAAACAACCATTTACCACAATCACAATTTTGACCATTTATAAAGTTATGGGAAATTTGGAAACCATGGGAACTCTCAGCTTGCTCAAGCGAGACGTTAAAGTTTTCATTAGACAAAACACAATTTACGTTAAAACCGGCCTTAATATAATTTAAAACTTCTTGTGCATTACCTTTTAGAATAGATTGAATAAATTCACTTCCATGTCCCATTAGATTTAACTTGTCACATACAACTTTTACAGTTTTCAGGCTTTCAGATGTGTCAGCCGTTGGAGCAATTTTCCAGCAGAGCTTTCCTTTTGGCACAAATTCTAACCTAGCTTCAATTTTTTGAAAGGATTGCACTTTTTGTAGGCAATGGTTATGAAATTTAACAACTACTGCTCTAGGTTCATGATTAGCCGTAATATATGAAAGCGATCTTGCTGTTTTATTATCACTATTCGAAGAACTTACTTCATAGCAATCGACTACCGTAAACTGGCAAGGCGATTGATGTTGATGAACATCAAACTGAATAGGGTTTGATGTATTTGTTGATAACTGCTCCATAATAGTTCCAATATAAAATCTAAACTGCCACGCTCAATAGAAACTTTTTAAATCTCTCTAGAGTTATAAAATTTTCAATGCTGTTATTTTTTAATTCACTTTCAAGGAAGTCATTTCTTGCCCGAATTCCTTCGATTCATCGCCACTCGAATAATGAGTAGATTGAGTGCTGCTTTTTGTTAATGTCACTTGCACTTTATGGTAGGAAAGAAGAAAGAGAGGAAGAATTGAAGAGTCATACGACTCACTAATAACATCTAAGACTGATTTACCTTCATGTGAGTGCTGAAGCATGTCAAGATTTGCTTCTTTCACTGCTAATTCAAAAAGAAATTCCAATACATAATTAGGAGCCTCATTTGTTATTGCACAAATAATCGATCCTCTACCTTCATCAATCAAATTCTCATACCGATTAACTGAGTAGATTTTTCGCAAAAGAGCCAAATGCTGCACTTCGGGAATATTAGTCTTTAAAATCGCTGATTTAAATGCTTTACAAAATTGCGTCGTGCTCTCTTTGAAACTGTCACTATTAATCAAGGAAATACAACCATCAATGACTGTCATTTCATTCTGTTGAATTGCAGCACTCAACAATCCATCTAACCGTTTAACATGTGCGTTACTAACAACGAATGTAGGTTCAGGCTGTTGGGCTTTCCCTGGAACACTTGCTTCTCCTCTTTCAGCACCTTCTGAAGTTTTTAATGAGAGAGCTGGTATTAATTTTGCTGTTTGACCATCCAGCTTCATTAGAGACGTTAATAGAGTAAGCATCATTTTTACGTCCTTTTTCTTTTCAGCAATATTTAGTGCGTGTTCTATACATTCCTTTTTATAGGCGTTTGTGCTCTCACACTGCAATAGTTTGTTAAGTAAACTCAAATCTCCCTTATTTACTGCTGCAGAAATAGCGCTTTCGTCTTTTTCATTTACCAAATAAGGGTCTGCGCCTGCTTCCAATAATTTATCGATGATACAGATGTTTAATTTAAAAACTGCTAGATGTAAGGGGCTTAAACCATCTTTATTTAACTTATCAAGCTCACATTTTTCGGCAAATTTAGAAACAAGTTTAAAATCCCTCTTCGTCACAGCTAGATGAATCGGGGTATTATTGTGCGAATCAGTTAAATTGAGATCGGCGCCAGCATTCATAAGCATTTGCACATACTCATCATCAGATAATTCAACGGCCAAATGAATGACGCCCATCCCTTGAGCGTTTTTAATATTTAGATCGCCAGGTTTGCAAGCACTAACTAAACACTGGCGCATATCTTTGTATTCAGGCCTGCAAACAATGTGTAGCGGTGTTCTTCCTAAGCTATCTTGAAAAGCAGGACTAGCTCCGCCATTGATGAGTAATGCGACTATTGAAGTTTTTCCAGCTAAAACAGCAAGGTGAAGCGGTGTGCTTTGGGAATTCGATATTGACTCAAACTCTAACTCGCTCTTAACTCCCCACTTAGTATGCTTAACATCATCCGGGCATGCACCCTTTGGATGGTGAACATAATCATCCCAAAAATCCCGACAGTAGCACTTAGAACTACTTCCAGGCTTTCTACTATATTCAATATTGAAACCTTTTAATGTTGAAGTTTTATGGATTTTTTGTGAAAAATTCTTAAGAGATACTCGGCAATTCAAATTTGCTCCTGCACCAATAAATGCGCTAACTTGTATACTACGTCCTGCCAGAATATCTAATACCAAACTGGTGGAATCTACTTGCTTGCCTTTGATTACATTAAGGTTTAATTTCGCATCTAAATATTCTAATGCTTTCGATTCATGGCTCTTACTACCGCCATTAACTGATAAAGAAGTACTTTTAACCTGCCAACACTTATCATGACAATCTTGAAATTCAATTTCTGCATTAAATGAGCTTACAAGCTGACGTCCCAATTTGGAGTCTTTATAAAATTTAACAATAACAGGCTTAGTTGCAGTTGAAACTGTAAAATGAGTTAACCCTACTTCTTTTTTATGATTACCTTCACTTTCTTGAGGGGCAACAAACACCCTCAAGCCCACCATAGGTATTGGCTGTTGAATGTCGTCTAATCTAATTTCTGCGGGGAACTGAGTTGCAACAGAAGGAAACTTTAGTGACATTTCGATTTACCTAATTCAATATTAAAGGGGAATTTAATTTAAGAATTAACGCTTTTTAGAATGTCATTTTATTCTTATGCGTATGAAGCAGTAGTTTCCATTGCATTAATATTTATTCATATACTTATTTCTTTTTGCTAAGTTTTCATACAAATATCATTTCCCAACACCTGCAAAATTTTTGTTACCATGTAGTGCTGGAATAATAACTATCACAAGAGTGATTCTATGAGCATTAACCTCCCTATTCTCATTACCTTTTCAGCCTACTTAATTGCTATGCTGGCAATTGGCTTTTGGGCTTACAAAAAAACCGACAACGTTGACGACTATATTTTAGGTGGTCGTAAAATGGGGCCTGCTGTAACAGCCTTAAGCGTTGGCGCTTCTGATATGTCTGGCTGGTTACTACTTGGTTTACCTGGTGCCGTTTATGTTGGCGGTTTAGGTGAAGCTTGGATTGGTATTGGCTTATTAGTCGGTGCTTGGCTAAATTGGTTGTTTGTCGCTAAACGTCTTCGTATATATACCCAGTTTACTGATAATGCACTGACATTACCTGATTTTTTTGAAAAGCGCTTCAATGACAAAAGCGGTATCTTGAAGCTCATTTCAGCACTGACCATTTTGGTATTTTTTACCTTCTATACCTCCTCAGGCATGGTCGGCGGCGCAATTCTTTTCGAGAAAGTATTCGGCCTTGATTACACTTACGCCTTATTAATTGGCAGCGTTATCATTGTTTCTTATACCTTTATTGGTGGTTTTTTTGCTGTTAGTTGGACAGACTTTTTCCAAGGTTGCCTAATGCTAATTGCATTACTGATCGTTCCCGTAGCGATTTTTTCTCAACCAGAAAATCAACAAAACCTGTCAAACCTTGATCCAAGTATGTTGTCTATACTGCATGAAGACATGACTGTTATTGGTCTGCTTTCATTATTAGCTTGGGGATTAGGCTATTTTGGCCAACCGCATATTCTTTCTCGCTTTATGGCAATTGGCGACCCGAAGGATTTAACCGTTTCTCGCCGAATTGGCATGAGCTGGATGATAGTTTCATTGTTAGGCGCACTGACAGTCGGCTTAGCTGGAGCAGTACATTTCGCAAATTCTCCATTAGAAAACAGCGAAACGGTATTTATCTATCTTACTCAAGCAGCTTTTAGCCCTTGGATTGGTGGATTGCTGATTGCAGCAATTCTGTCTGCCATTATGAGTACAATTGATTCACAACTACTGGTGTGCTCTAGCGTCGTGACTGAAGACTTTTATAAAAAGTGGCTAAAACCGAGTGCAAGTTCAAAAGAATTAATGATTATAGGCCGTGCAAGTGTGCTTTTTGTAGCCGTAGTTGCAGCATTAATTGCGTTAAATCCTGAGAGTAATGTCCTTGAGTTGGTCAGTTACGCTTGGGCTGGTTTTGGTGCAGCATTTGGTCCTGTAGTGATTTTATCTTTATTTTGGCAGGGTTACAGTAAAGCAGGTGCGATTGCGACTATCCTAACAGGCGCATTAACGGTAATCATTTGGAAACAACTTGAAGGTGGTATTTTTGATTTATATGAGTTACTTCCAGCCTTTATTTTTGCAGCAACCGTTGGTGTGATTGTCAGCTTTATTTTTCCAGCAGACGAAAGTAACAAATCTAACTTCAACGTATTTAAAAAGCATTTATAATTAATAAGATATCAGCATAGGTTCATTTGAACTTATGCTGATTAACAAAGATTAATTAACAATACTTATAACTTCGCTTATAAAAAAAAACAAACACCTTGATATTTAATGTATTGTTTTTTAACAAAAAAATAAAACCATATCGGCTAAACCACTTCAGTAACTCTTAATTCTGATTATTTTTTCACTTGTCATTTACAAAAAATATACTGGTCTGACTTGATAGGATTTCACAGTCCCTCTAATATTACTTGGATCAGATAAAAAATTTCTAAATATATTCAATGAATTACGCTAAAAAATAGAAATATCTTTTTGTTCAAATTTACTATCCTTTAGTAATTGATAGAAGTATTTCAATAACTGGATAATGATATGAAACTATTCAACAAGACAAGTATAGCTGTAGCGATAACTTTAGTAAGTGGGCACGTATTCGCTTCAGGATTTCAGTTTAACTCCCAATCTGCAACAGGAATTGGGCGAGCTCTATCAGGTGATGCAGCCATTGGGGATAACGCATCTGCTCTCGCACGTAATCCAGCGGCAATGGCTTTATTCAGCAAATCAGCGTTGTCTGGTGGCTTAACATATGTTCAAACGGACGTCAGAGTTAAAGATGTCGAGTCTGAAATATCAGGGCAAGCGATTGGCCACTTAAGTGATGCAGCAGCAAATAAGTTTGTTCCTAACTTTTATTACATACACCCTGTGAATGATAAATTTGCGTTTGGTGTGGCAGCCTTTACTAATTTTGGTACCGGAACAAATACCACTCCTATTACCACTCGATACAATGATGCATTCATCCGCAAAGGTGGTCAAATACACCCTCTTCCATTTGACCTTCTCGGGCAGACTGATGTTGAAACGATTACATTTAATGCAAGTGCTTCATACCGTATCAATGAAAATTTAAGCCTTGGTTTAGGGCTTGATAGCATTTATGGTTCAGGAAAACTTGTAAGACAAGGTGTTATCGGGAACTTACCTAAAGATATAGGTGCTGACATTACAACACCACTAACGGCAGCTTATGTTGATGCCGATGGTTGGGGTTTCGGCGGTATCGTAGGCCTATTGTATGAATTTAATAAAGATAATCGTATTGGCATTAGTTATCGTAAAAGCCCAGATATCAAAGTGGATGGTCAATTAGAGAAGCTTGATTCAACAACACTTCAACAAAAAGTGTTCGACAAGCTTGAGATCCCACTTCCCGATATTTTCCAAATTGGTGGTTTCCACCAATTAACAAATCGATTTGCAATTCATTACACCGCTCAACTAACAACGTGGAAGAAGTTTGACCAAATCACATTAGAAGATGGTGAATTGGCAGGTGCTAAGGTTCCAAATGAACCGCTTAAGGAATATCACTGGAAAGATTCTTGGTTATATTCTGTCGGAGCAACGTACATGCTGAATGACCAGTGGACGGTGAGAGGTGGTCTACTCTATGACAACAAAGGTGTGGATAAACTCACTTCAATTTCCATTCCTGATTCTAATCGAATTTGGTACTCCGGTGGTGTTAGCTACAAGCTAGACAATCACAATACTGTTGATTTTGGTGTTGCATTAGTTAGAGGTCAGAATACTCGTGTAGATGAAGCGAGCTCATTAACGGGTAATACCGTCGCTCACACACACGGAAATGCGATTTATTATGGACTTCAGTATAACTATCAATTTTAAATAGCCACAAATAAAAAAGCCGCCTTTTCTGGCGGTTTTTTATTTTAGGAAGATTGTGTTTGGTAAGTTGCAAGAAGTTGCATAAACCAAAACATTTGCAGATTGAAATTCGTATGTTTGATTTGTCCTGAATCGGTTTCTTGTAGCGTCTCGGCGAATGAGTTCATTCAACTCTTGTGGGACTTCATCTTCAAAATAAACATCATCTATTTGCTGTAAAATAGGTAACACTGATATTGGCAATGTCGAAATGTCTTGTGCTGACTGAATGAAGTATATTTTGGTGACTGCAGTCCCTAACGCTTCATTACATTGCTCGAGTGTTTGTTGAAAAACATCTGGAGTTACTTCACTAAACCCAAAACCGTTTCGATTAAAAAATTGATACCAAAACTGCCTTAAACCAACACTTTTATTTAACGTTTGTTTTAGTGAGCTTCGAGTATTTGCGGCAAACTCGATTAATTGCGAAACAGACTGGGGTAACCAAGATTCAATCTTAGTTCTAATCAACCCAGCAATTACGGGAGCAGCCCCGCTACCGCTGACAGCAATTTGTAGCTTCCCTCTATCTACAATCGCAGGAGTAATGAAAGAGCAATCTTCTGGGCTATCAACAACATTAACCAAAATATTATTTTGAGTGGCTAAAGCCGCATACTGCTGATTAACCTTACGATCTGCAGTAGCTAAATAAAGTAACTGAATAC
Source organism: Parashewanella hymeniacidonis (assembly GCF_016900895.1). GTDB lineage: Bacteria > Pseudomonadota > Gammaproteobacteria > Enterobacterales > Shewanellaceae > Parashewanella > Parashewanella hymeniacidonis. The sequence continues at coordinate 33,276 of NZ_JAFEUN010000021.1, read as the reverse complement.
CTTCAATGTCATCTTCATTCACGAGTCTAGGTTTCAATTTAACTCGATGTGTTTTCACTAACTCCTCAACTTCATCACAAATTTTATCTGCGATAACGGTTATCTTGGCTTCAGTCCTTACCAATAATGCGAGTTTACGTGCTGCGACCTCTCCTGCACCAACAACCAGAACATTGATGTTTTGAGTATCTACAAATATGGGAAAATATTGCATTCAATTTATTCCGGGGCTTCTGTGCCACATTGCCAGCAAAGTTCAAAATTAGACTCATTTTTTTCACCACACTCTCTACAACACCATGATTCACCTTGCTGTTGCATTGAATCTAAGATATTTCTAGCGTGATCAATCTTGTCTTTTTTCACCCAAACTTCGGCATATGAAGCATCGAGTCCAAACTCACCAGTAGCACCAAGCAATGCTTCGCCCTTTAATTCAACCTCAATATCTTGAGTTTCTAATAACCCTTTCCATGCATGAATTTCAATTAACGTCCCTTTAGCAAGTAGACACTTGTCTGACATGCGGCTCTCCAACTTGCCTGAATAGAAGAAAAATATAATAACTTGAATGGAGAGAAATTGAAGTAGAAATTAGACTAAAAACAAAAGAAGCTGCCAATGGCAGCTTCTAGGAACAAATCTATACCCATGATACTTTAAGATGCATGTTTCAGGACTTTTTCAGCGCCAATTCTTTGAGGCGCATTAGCGAAGGAATATCGGGATTCTTTCGAGCTAATGTAACAAAGAAGAATTGGCGCTGAGAAGTCCACGCAGTGCGAGTTGCACAGCTTGTTACTCTTCGTTGCCAGTGCTAACAATAGCTCACTATTGCCGCACACCGTCGCCTTGATTAACAAGTTGTGCATTCTTGCTGAAATCGAGCATCTTCAGGTATCATGGGTATAAATGGTTAGATTATAGCTCTTCTGCATTTCCAGCTAGGTAGCTTGCAACACCTTCAGGGCTTGCTTGCATGCCTTTTTCACCTTTATTCCAACCAGCTGGGCAAACTTCACCGTGCTCTTCGTGGAATTGTAGGGCGTCGATCATACGTAGCATTTCATCTACGTTACGACCTAGTGGAAGATCGTTAACCACTTGGTGACGAACCATACCTTCTTTGTCCACTAAGAATGAACCACGGAAAGCTACACCAGCTTCTGGATGCTCAACGTCATATGCTTGGCAAATTTCGTGTTTAACGTCTGCAACCAAAGTGTATTTAACTGGACCAATACCGCCTTCGTTGATTGGAGTGTTACGCCATGCGTTGTGAGTGAACTGAGAATCGATAGAAACACCGATAACTTCAACACCGCGCTTAGTGAACTCTTCCATACGGTGATCGAATGCGATCAACTCAGATGGACATACAAAAGTAAAATCAAGTGGGTAAAAGAAAATTACAGCTGGCTTACCTTTGATTGCTTCAGCTAAATCAAAATTATCAACAATTTCACCGTTACCAAGAACAGCAGCAGCTTTAAAGTTAGGGGCTTTACGACCTACTAATACGCTCATTTTAGATCTCCATCTAAAGTTAATCATAATGCTAGTTATCAATGTCCTCATACGAAGTCATTTGCCAGCAAGTTCAAATTAACAAGCATTATATGAGCTTGATCACATCAAGCAACCTATTTCCCTGTATTTTGCTCAAGTTTTACAAAATTGATTGGTAACCCGACAAAAAATCAACAAAATTCGGCCTTTACACATACAAAAAACACGGGCATAAATAGTAGCGTCATATAAATGGGAAAATATAAATAATGAATTCAGTGGTTATTGCAGTCAGCTTAATGATGCTACTTAGCTTATTTAGAGTCAGTGTTGTTATTTCTCTAACGGTAAGTGCCGTTGTTGCCGGCCTATTGGGTAATTTGGATATCAGCACCACAATCAGTGCTTTTAATAATGGGTTGGGCGGTGGTGCCAAAATCGCACTCAGTTATGCCCTACTCGGTGCATTTGCAGTCGCACTATCGCACTCTGGTGTTGCTGAATGGCTTTCAAGCAAAATCGTGACAAAATTAGGTAAAGATGCGGACGATAACAATGTATTTGTAATCAAATGGGTGATGATATTCAGTATTCTTTGTATGGCCATTGGCTCACAAAATATCTTACCGATTCATATCGCATTTATTCCAATTATGATCCCACCTCTTTTAGGTGTAATAACTAAACTGCACATTGATAGAAGACTCATCGCCTGTGTAATCACCTTCGGTCTTGTAACCACTTATATGATTTTACCAATCGGTTTTGGTGGTATTTTCTTAAATGACATTTTGCTAACGAACCTAAACAACAATGGATTGGATGCCGTTCGTTCGCAAGTGCCACAGGCTATGTTTATTCCTGCCATGGGGATGATTTTAGGCCTATTCGTTGCTGTATTTATTAGCTACAGAAAACCAAGAGTTTACAAACAAGCTCAAGAAACGGCTGCTACGGTTACAGAAATAAGCAAAAAAAATATCGTTGTCTCTGTTATTGCAATCGCAGCGATGTTAAGTGTTCAATTGACAACTGAGTCCATGATCTTCGGTTCACTGGTGGGATTCATTGTATTCAGTCTTTCTGGGGTTTTAAAAAATGTAACCAATCAAGATATTTTCACTCAGGGTGTGAAAATGATGGCTAACATTGGGTTTATTATGATTGCTGCAGCAGGCTTTGCTGCCGTTATTAAACAAACAGGTGAGATCAATTCGTTAGTACAATCCATTGATGCGATGATCGGTGACAATAAAGCATTAGCAGCAATGTTAATGTTGGTAGTTGGTTTACTGATCACTATGGGCATTGGATCTTCATTTTCAACGGTACCGATTATCGCTGCCATCTACGTTCCATTAGCACTGCAATTTGGTTTTTCTGTGCCTGCTACCATTGCACTTGTAGGTACTGCTGGTGCGTTAGGTGACGCCGGCTCACCCGCATCTGATTCAACATTAGGTCCTACTGCGGGTTTAAATGTTGATGGTCAGCATGACCACATGCGTGACAGCGTGATCCCGACCTTTATTCATTACAACATTCCGCTACTTATTTTTGGGTGGGCTGCTGCAATGACGTTATAAGAGCTTTTAGTTCCATTTAAATATTGTTTAACTTGTCGATAAGTAATTCAAAAGCTACTTTTAGAAAAACTCTTATCCAAATACTGGAAAATAAGTGACTTTATATTTATCTGACTGTCCAACTGCATCTTGGAGTGGTGAAACAATTGGAATAATGGTTCTTGAGTGCCATTACCCTTTTATTCCTGGTAATGTCGCTAATGCCAAAACAAAAAAACATCTGTCCATGACAAACTTAAATTAAGCTTCACCCCTTCGCCTGACATTTGAGCTTTTGGCTTCAAATGCCGCCAACAAACGCAGCTGTTGGTCAACCCAGTTTTCCCCTCCACACCATTACTGGCTTTCATCGGCTGGATTTTACTCACTACTACGGGGTCATCTGCCACCTCGCACCCTCTTTCACCTTGAGTTTCCTCTTGAATAAAAGTTTCTGAATTTCAGAGTCGGTGTCAGGCTTCCCCAGTTACTGCACTGGCTCCCTGTTAGAAATCCCACCCTCAAACACATAATAGAGCTGACTGAGTATTTGGCGTTGCGCTATTTCGGACGCTTACCTCTCTATTATGCCGAATCAGGTTCACTTTCGTTGTGTTCCTCTAACTTCCTATGGCTTCCTTCAGACCCTGCCGTTAGCCAACAACGCCCTTGCTATTCGGATTATCTTCCCCTCAGTCGGGGCGATACAGGTTTCTTTCAACCTGTCGGGTTTGCCAGCTTCGCTGGGCAAACAAAAAAGGAGGCTAATGCCTCCTTTACTATAAAACTCTTAATACTTATTTTGTACCAAAAATCTTATCACCCGCATCACCAAGACCTGGCAAAATGTAGCCTTTTTCATTTAAGCAGTCGTCGATAGAGGCTGTATATAACTCAACATCTGGATGCGTCTTTTTAAGCGCTTCAATACCTTCTGGTGCAGCCACTAACACTAAAGCTTTAATATGCTTACAGCCACGCTCTTTAAGAAGATCTAATGTTGCGATCAATGAACCACCTGTCGCCAACATTGGATCAACGACTAATGCTAAACGCTCATCAAGATCACTGGCTAATTTTTCGAAATAAGGAACTGGCTCTAACGTCTCTTCGTCACGGTAAATACCAACTACTGAAATACGTGCACTTGGCATATGTTCAAGCACACCATCCATCATGCCTAAGCCCGCACGAAGAATCGGTACTACTGTGATTTTTTTACCCTTAATTTGGTCAACTTTAACAGGACCGTTCCAACCATTAATGGTAACTTCTTCAGTCTCTAAATCAGCCGTCGCTTCATAAGTTAACAAGCTACCAACTTCGGCTGCTAATTCACGAAAACGCTTAGTACTGATGTCACCCTCACGCATCAATCCAATTTTGTGGCTAACTAGTGGGTGTTTTACTTCAACGACTTTCATAGAGTACTCCTAGATTTCTTTTTTGTCGGAAAAAGGCAAATTGCACGGATAATACCGAATTTATCCCGTTAAAAAAACAGATAGTTTCACAAATCCACCGAATCGTGATGTGGATCGCTAAGCAACTGAATCGAATGACGATTAAACCACCAGCTAAAGCAAAATTAACGTTGATCGTTCGCTTTCGGCAAAGCCAATAAACTGATAGAATTGCGCCCGAAAAATTCAATGTGTGAAGACATTGTTCTTTGTGCAATATATTAAAAATAATAAGTACCTTAAAGTACTTTGGTACCCAAAGAGGAACCTCTGTGACCACTCCTACCTCTCTGAGCTATAAAGACGCTGGTGTAGACATCGATGCAGGCAATGCACTGGTTGATAACATCAAATCTGCCGTAAAACGTACTCACCGCCCTGAAGTCATGGGTAACTTAGGAGGCTTTGGCGCATTATGCGAACTGCCGACTAAGTATAAGCAGCCTGTTTTGGTTTCGGGTACAGATGGTGTAGGTACTAAGCTTCGCTTAGCCATTGATTATGCTAAACACGACACCGTTGGTATTGATTTAGTTGCAATGTGTGTAAACGATTTGATTGTTCAAGGTGCTGAACCTTTATTCTTCCTCGACTATTACGCTACAGGTAAACTTGATGTAGATACTGCAACATCTGTTGTTAACGGTATTGCTGAAGGTTGTCACCAATCGGGTTGTGCGCTCATTGGCGGCGAAACAGCGGAAATGCCGGGTATGTATGAAGGCGAAGATTACGATCTAGCAGGCTTCTGTGTTGGTGTTGTTGAAAAAGCACACATTATTGATGGAACAAAAGTTAAAGCGGGTGACGCTTTAATCGCATTACCATCAAGTGGCCCACACTCAAACGGTTATTCACTTATCCGTAAAGTGTTAGAACTAAGCAAAGCTGATCCACAACAAGACCTTGCTGGCAAACCACTCATTAACCACCTACTTGAACCAACAAAGATTTATGTTAAATCTTTGCTAAAACTTGCAGAGCAAGTTGATGTTCATGCAATGGCACACATTACTGGTGGTGGATTCTGGGAAAACATTCCACGGGTATTACCGAACAACGCTAAAGCAGTGGTTGATGGTACATCTTGGGAATGGCCGGTCGTCTTCAATTGGCTTAAAGAGAATGGGAACATCACTGAGCACGAAATGTATCGCACCTTTAACTGTGGTGTAGGTATGATCGTTGCTCTGCCATCAGACAAAGTCGATGCGGCACTTTCTCTTTTAAATGCAGAAGGTGAAAACGCATGGCTGATCGGCACGATTGCTGAGCGCAATGGTGACGAAGAACAAGTGGAGATCGGTTAATGGAGTCGGCTAAGGCTTGCCGTATTTTAGTTTTAGTTTCAGGTAGCGGCAGTAATTTACAAGCCGTTATCGATAGCTGTGACGACCACCTTTTAGGTGAAGTTGTAGGCGTTATCAGTAGCAAACCAACAGCGTATGGATTAACTCGTGCCCACCAGCACGAAATTGATACCAGTTGTGTGATTGCACGTACAAAAGAATCACGTTCAGATTACGATGCCCGCTTAAAGTGTGCCATTGATAAATACCAACCTGACTTAATTGTCTTGGCGGGTTTTATGCGTATTCTCACTGATGAGTTGGTTAATCACTACTTAGGAAAGATGGTAAATATTCATCCGTCGTTATTGCCTAAGTACACAGGATTAAACACTCACCAACGTGCAATTGATGCTGGAGACAATGAACATGGCGCAAGTGTTCATTTTGTTATTCCAGAATTGGATGCTGGTCCTGTTATTTTACAGGCTAAAGTTCCTGTCTATGACGGTGATAACGTGGAAGAATTAGCACAACGAGTTCATGAGCAAGAACACGCTATCTACCCACTCGTTGTAAAGTGGTTTAGCCAAGGCCGATTAAAAATGGAATCTAATCAGTGCTATCTAGATGGGCAAGCTTTAGGCCCTAATGGTTATGCTGCGGATTAAATGTTCACCAAATCCAACGACTTTAAAAAAGAGGCTTCGGCCTCTTTCTTTTTCTAAAAAGGAGAAATAATGAGAACTCCAATCCTTATTAGCGCTGTGGCCATGCTGACAGCTTGTGCAACAACCCAACCGCATATTGAACATAATACGAGTGTTTCCCCGGTCACAGCATCACTATTCAACGAAACTCAGTTTCGAAAAGACATTAAAGTCTTATCATCTGATGAATTTGAAGGACGAGCACCTGCAACTGAAGGCGGAAAGAAAACCATCGCTTACCTCACTCAATCTTTTAAAGACATGGGATTAGTTGGTGCCAACAATGGTAGCTACTTACAAGCTGTGCCAATGGTGAGTTACACCACCAATGAAGATACTGCGAAAGTTACCTTAGGCAATATTCCACTAACTTACCGCAAAGATGTTGTAGTAAATACTCGCATTAATGAAAAACACATTTCAATTAAAGACGCCCCGCTTGTTTTTGTTGGTTATGGCATCAATGCCCCTGAACATCATTGGAACGACTATGCTGGTTTAGACATGAAAGGCAAAGTTGCCGTCATTATGGTTAACGATCCAGGTTTTGCTCGCCCAACCGCAGGTGTATTCGACGGTAAAGCCATGACTTATTATGGTCGCTGGGATTACAAATTTATTGAGGCATCAAAACAAGGTGCGATAGGTGCAATCATCATCCATGATACTGAGCCTGCGTCTTACCCTTGGTCGGTTGTCGAAAATAGCTGGACTGGCGCTCAACAAGATCTAGTGCAACAAACAACAACAGATAACAATAATGTGAGAGTTGAAGGATGGATTACCAACTCCTTTGCGCAGAAACTCTTTAAAAAATCTAAGCTGAACCTAGCAAAATTAATGAAGCAGGCTGCACTTAAACCTACTCATATTAATTTAAACCAAAGTGCGAGCTTTGAACTTGATAACAGCATTGATTATGCCGATAGCTATAATGTCGTCGCAACCTTACCGGGAACCAGTCAGAAAGATGAACAATTACTGTTTGTTGCGCATTGGGATCACATTGGCAAAGATGAAACGAAAACTGGCGACCAAATCTATAACGGTGCGTTAGATAATGCTTCAGGTACAGCAGGTATTATGGAGATTGCCCGCATTTTTGCTCAAAAAGCTGCTAATGGCGAAAAACTCGCTCGTTCACTCACTTTTGTTGCAGCTACTGGTGAAGAACAAGGCTTATTAGGTTCTCGTTATTATGCTGAACATCCAATTTTCCCTCTTGATAAAACGGTTGCAGTTTTCAACTTAGACAGCACTAATATCTATGGTAAAACCAAAGACTACACCATCGTCGGTAAAGGAAAATCTCAGCTGGAAAACTACATAGCAGATGCCGCTAAAAAGCAAAATAGAACTGTGAAATCAGAAAAGTATCCAGAAGCCGGTGGTTTCTTCCGTTCTGATCATTTTAGTTTTGCAAAATACGGTGTTCCGGCTGTGTTCGCTGGCGGTGGCAGTGAGCCAATTGATGATGCAACCGCACAATACAAAAAGAAAATGCAGCAAATTCGCCGAGGATGTTACCACCATGTTTGTGATGAATACCGTGAAGATTGGAACTTAGACGGAGCGATTCAAGACTTAGCGATTTATGCTGATGCAGCCAGAGTTCTAGGTAATTCTATAGACTGGCCAGGTTACTTTAAAGGTACTGAGTTTTATCTTCTAAGGTCTGCTGAATAAACATAATTTTAATCAACAAGGAAGGAGCTTTAAGCTCCTTTTTTATTAGGGTATTCATCAGTTATTAAAAAAGGTTAACTGGGAATAAAGATTTCTTTTGGTAAAATTTAAATTATATTTTACTGAACAAAAGGTTGTACTATCTATGTTTTCTCAGGTTGCCTTTTCTCTCGCTTCTGAACTACCGATAAGACAAGAAGACTGTTTAGGTACTCCAAATGAAAGCTTGAATCAAGAAACCTCGAATGATCCACTATTCGAATTCGAGCCAAAGACTTCATCTCCTCGTGCTCGAAAAGGCACATTCCCTTCAAAAAATGCTTTAGAAAACTTCCTCTCTAGTGCATTAGATAGCTTTGAACATAGATCATATTTTGAAATTGAAATCAGTAGAGAAAACTCCCCATTAGGTGCTATCGCTTTAGAGTATAGTTCGGGATTAAGTGAGCCATCATTGGATAACAATACTGAAGAGATGGAGGGGATTATTGATGGTTTACAATCTTTAATATTAAAGGGGCCTCCACCTAATTCACCAGATTCACCAGAAACACGAAGAAAGTGCAAAAACACAGAAAGTAGTACTCGCACCTTTGAAACAAAGCTTAGATATGGAGAAAAAAGAAAACGAGAAGTTAGATCAGAAAGCAATAGTACTGAAGAAATACAGAGTCTTAGCGACGACTTTTTAAACTCAAAAACAACGCTTATATCAAATTTTTTTATACCACAAACAAGAGTTATGCGTTCTTTTTCGGTACCAGAAAAACCCCATATGGACACTAGTGCACTCCAAGCCGGATTAATAAAAAGAAGAAGAACTGAGTCTCTTAGTACCCAATAAATGACTTATGGTCTAATCTTATAATTAAACATTCTCTGTGCATTTATGGAAAAGAGTACATCTTCAAACAACATACATGGAAACTCGGTTCCATTATATAAAACTCCTTTGAGTGAACCAGATAAGGAACCGGAAGATTTACCTGCAAGAAAATCAGATGCTTCACTCCCATCACTGCAATTACTGCCAGAATTTCAAATTGTTTAATCTCACATATCAGCGTCAAAAGCAGAACTAAAAAAAATTGCGAGCTTTCATGATAAAAAGTTGCCACCTCGAGATAAAGCTAAACCGTTAAAATCTAGCCAGGCAAAATTAATAATTAAAGATCCAAATAGTCCTATCAAAACCAGAGTTTCAGCATTTCTAGCATTAGAGAAAATAGAGCGTAGTTCGCTTAAAAGAAATAGGCGAACAGTGTCATACCACGAACCAAATCGTTCGGTATATTTAAGAGATAGTATAAAGTTAGAACTTCTCACACAGAATCTATACCCATGATACCTGAAGATGCTCGATTTCAGCGAGAATGCACAACTTGTTAATCAAGGCGACAGTGTGCGGCAATAGTGAGCTATTGTTAGCACTGGCAACAAAGAGTAGCAAGCTGTGCAACTCGCACTGCGTGGACTTCTAAGCGCCAATTCTTCTTTGTTACATTAGCTCGAAAGAATCCCGATATTCCTTCGCTAATGCACCTCAAAGAATTGGCGCTGAAAAAGTCCTGAAACATGCATCTTCAAGTATCATGGGTATAGCTCCCGATAAACTAGAATCAATTTTAAATGAAGATATAAAACAAGCATCACCAGCAGAGCTGTCTCAATTTGAGTTGGACTTTATGAGAGGTGCTGGGGGTAAAACTCAACATTGGATCGATGATGAATTAATAACTGACACCAGTACATTTCAGCAGAAAATTGGACCAAGGTTCAACACGTTATTCCCAATAAGCAACCAAAGGCTAATCGGTTCGCTCTGAGAATGCCACTTTATATTAATTTAGCTATAAAGGCTGTAATCTACTTTGTATTCATAAGTTAAGCTCACCAACTATCGTTAAGCAATGCGCCCTTAATAATTTCAGTGCCTCTTCATTTAAACTTACTTTTTCAAGCAAAACCTGTTTTAACTTTAGCGCTTCGAGTTTTATACTTGTTCCACTTGTGGACAATTTAATAACTTTCTTTCTCTCATCTTGACTATCTTTTTCTCTCGTTAGCAATGACTTAGTTTCAAGGCGTTTTACAATCGGTGTTAACGTACCCAGATCCAATCCTGTTTGCTCCGACAGTCTTGTTAAATTTACACCATCCTCACACCACAATGCTTGCATTACTAAATATTGAGGAAAAGTTAAGTCATACTCTTCAAGCAATGGTTTATAAGCTCGAATAATCGCATTGTTTGCAGAATAAATAGCAAAACACACATTATCAGAGAGTTGAGGCTGTTTTTTTAAATTCATATCACACTCTTAAAATACTTTGTGCGCAAAGTATTTGTTTTTAATTTTTTTCGGGCGTATAGTTTATCACAATTAATTAGCGCACAAAGTCATTTCAATTTAGAGATAAAGAAACATGAAAGCACATCAAATTATTCTTAAATCACGCCCAGAAGGTATGCCAACTTCAGATAACTTTGATTTATCCCCAGTTAAATTACCATCTCTACAAGATAATGAAGTTTTAGTTAAAAACCTTTGGATGTCGGTCGATCCGTACATGCGCGGCCGCATGATAGATCGCAAAAGCTATATTGCCCCATTCCAAATTGGTGAAGCTCTTGAAGGCGGTGCAATTGGTGAAATCATTGAATCAAAAAACTCAGCGTTACCTGTTGGCACAAAAGTGAGCCACATGCTGGGTTGGCGTAGCCATTTTGTTTCAGCAGCTGAAGGATTAACGGCTCTACCAGTAACAGCTATTGATGATTCTCATTTCTTGGGTGTAATGGGAATGCCAGGCATGACAGCTTGGGTCGGGCTCAATCGAATTGCTAAATTGAAAGAAGGTGAAACCTTATTTGTATCTGCAGCATCAGGAGCAGTAGGTAGTATCGTATGTCAACTTGGTAAAATGATGGGCGCAAAAGTCGTTGGTTCAGTTGGCAGCGACGAGAAAGCAACAACTTTAAAATCACTGGGTATAGACGAAGTGATCAATTACAAAACCACTCAAAATCTAGATAAAGCACTCGCTAAAGCTGCACCTGAAGGAATTGATGTCTACTTTGAAAACGTAGGTGGAGAACATTTGGTTGCTGCATTAAACAATATGAAAGATTACGGCAGAATTGCAGTTTGCGGCATGATTGCTCAGTACAATGACATTGCACCGACACCTGGCCCAAGCAACCTAGCTCAAATCATCATCAAAAAATTACGTGTTGAAGGCTTTATCGTTTTCGATCATTGGGAACATTATGATGAATTTGCACAAGAAATGGGGCAATACTTAGCAAGTGGTAAAATTAAAGCAGAACAAACTGTGTTTGAAGGCTTAGAAAAAGCACCTGAAGCTTTTATTGGGCTATTTGAAGGCAAAAATAAAGGGAAAATGGTGGTTAAGCTTAGTGGCTGTTGATCTTTGTTGATATTTTCAGCAATGATTATTTTTGACGATAGCAAAGCGGAACAAGCGTTATTTAGTTATTCTAAATGAGCGCAGTGACAATTCAGGTAGTGTTAAAAATAACCATTGCCCTACGGGCTGAGTCTAAATCGCCTTACTCTGTGTTGAAAATAGTTTATTTAGTTGACTAAATTACAATATTTCCGCCTCGATTAAGGCGATTTATTGATCAGTTGAATTATTAAACAAAGATCAACAGCCCCTAGTTAAGCTAACCACTTATTCACGAAAACCTTATAAATGTTGGTGGTTTACAGTTTCTCTTCGGTTAAAAGGTGAAAATCCGTTGCCAAAAAATTGGCTAATACCAGTTGCTGCTTCACCTATTTTGCCTCTAGCGTCAAAGGTAACGTGCTTATCAAAAACTTGCTGATTACCAGCGTTTTGTTGAGGTAAAGTTGTAGTGGTTGGGGCATTTCTTAACTGCAACTGAACTGCTGGAATCTTAAAATTAGGATTTTTTGTCCGTTCATTATAATAACGCAGATATACTACTTCGTTAATGAGATCAACTGATTCTTCGGTGTAATCACGACATGTATTTTTTGCAATTTCAGACACAACAGCTAATGGTAACTGCTTAAAGCAACTTATTTTTTGGTCTTGTGAAATATCAGGACTATTTATAAATGCTTTTAAACGTTCTCTGTCAACCGAAAAAGTCCCCATTCCTTCATTAGCTCCAACGAAAACTTTAAAATCTCTACATAATTCACTTTGCCTTGTTACCGCTTCGAAGCCACATCCCCGCCCATCCATTTCACTTATATACTTTAATGTCGAAGGAATATTTGAATGATTCAATAGAGCGAAATGACAATTCCTTTTTTGAACGAAGTCTGACGCTGGAATCAGCTCATAAAGCCGAAACATATTATAACAGTTAAATTGGTGATTGTTTGTTGACAGTGCGGAAGTTAAATAGTGATTGTCTATTTTGAGATTATATTCAAGAAGAGCATCAGAGTACTGCCCCAAAGATTCACCAAATGAGTTTTTAACTTTTTCTGTTAAGCCATCATAATAATTTCTATTAGTAGCATTCTCATGTAACTCTGGGAGTAGCGTTAAAAATACGTTTGGCGTTTCTCTAATAGCATCTCTTACCTCTTTCGAATTAATATTTGCAAGTTTCGACAAGCAAGGAGTCAAGCCTGCTCTGTGTTTACAAGTCCGTCCAATTTCAGAAAACGCACTTGAAGCTAACGCCTTTACGAACCTCATCATACCTGGGTTTTCTTTATATTTATCTTCTAGAGAGTTAATAACATCTATAGCTAAGTTATCATCATGATAAGTAATATGTGTCATTAAGTCTGAATATTTACCTGATGCATTACTGTTTGTTTCAGGGTTGTATGGACTATAACTCGAACCATACCCTTGCTTAATCGCACATTCTACACAACTAGCTACAAATTTATGTGGATTCTGTCTTACCGTTGTAGATAAAGGCTCTGGCAATTCTTTTGAATTATTGGCGCACCACGCTAACAATTTAGCCCCTTCTACTGGCGATAAGTCAGCAACTAAGGCAACTACAGACTCTTGTGTATGGAACTTTGTCATTAAGCGTTTGATATTACACATTCTAGCTGTGTTTTGTCCGTCTATTCCGTCAGTACCCAAATGTTTGAATTCAGTCTGTAAGTAATTTTTCGCTATAGCTGTATATACTTTTTTTGCTTCATTCTTAAATAAGACCGATCTTGGTGAAATTTTAAATTTACCGATTGTTTTTCCCAAAAACTTGATGTGTTTTTCTACTACCACGCTACTTTCAGTTTTTGACACCGAATATATTTTAGTTGAGACAACCCCTCTTAGTGTCGATGTCAGAATTAATTCATTCCCCCCCCTAAACTCACCAGAAACACCAGAAAAATAACCTGGTACAACTGGAGCAATTATTGCTCGGACGTTAGTCATATATTCCTCGCTACTAAGTTGTGTAAACAAATTTTACTGTTGGAGAGTCAGAATTTTAATAAGGTTAAAGCCTTAAATAGCCTTAATTATAGTTTAGAAGACTTTCATTTACTCTTAACGGAATAAAGCAATTCAATCACTTATCGATTCAACTGTATTTACATTGGATTAAAGGTATAATGCCCGCCGTTATTATCCCTCGGAGTTTTCCATTGCAATTTACCGAACTTTCTTTAGATAAACGTCTGCAGCAATCCATAGATCACATGGGTTTTAATAAGACTACAGAAATTCAAGAATTAGCTATACCAGTTGCTTTAACTGGTCGTGATTTAATGGCTTCTTCAAAAACAGGTTCGGGAAAAACATTGGCTTTTCTATTGCCAGCTATGCAACGGATTATTTCAACTCGAGCATTGAGTAAAAGGGACCCAAGGGTATTGATTTTACTGCCAACACGAGAGCTTGCTAATCAAGTATATAGCCAGCTTCGTTTACTTGTGACCAACACTCAATACAAAGCGGTGAGCATTTTAGGTGGCGAAAACTTCAACGATCAAGCCAAAGCGTTAGCGAAAGATCCACATTTTATCGTAGGAACGCCTGGACGAGTTGCCGACCATTTACTGCAAAAGCACTTATACTTAAATGGGTTAGAAATGCTCATTTTAGATGAAGCAGATCGAATGTTAGATCTCGGCTTTGCTGCGCAACTTAAGATGATAAATAAAGCTGCAGATCACCGCCGCCGCCAAACACTAATGTTTTCAGCAACGCTTCAACATGATGAAGTTAATGAGTTAGCCGATGAGTTACTGAACAATCCAGAACATATTGTCGTTGATGCTGCTTATTCAGAACATAAAGACATCGAGCAAAAAGTTTATCTATGTGATCATTTAGATCATAAAGAAACTTTACTCGAACAGATATTAAAACAAGAACAGCAAAAACAAATTATTATCTTTACTGCAACGAGAAACGACACTCAACGCCTCGCAGATAAGTTAGAAAAAGATGGATTTAATACTGTCGCATTGAGCGGAAACTTAATGCAAAGCGCTCGCAACCGAATCATGGATGAATTTAGCCGTGGCCAACAACAAATATTAGTGACTACCGATGTCGCTTCTCGTGGTTTAGATTTATTAAACGTTTCACTTGTGATTAACTTTGACTTACCAAAGATGAGCGAAGAATACGTTCATCGAATTGGTCGAACTGGACGAGCAGGCGCTAAAGGTCTCGCTGTTTCACTTGTCGGCCCAAAAGACTGGAATAGTTTTATTACCATTCAGAAATTCTTGCGTAAAACCTTTACGCTCACAACGATTGAAGGTTTCGTAGGTAAGTTTAAAGGGTTAAAACCTAAACTAAAAAAGACATCGAAACCGACAACTAAAACAAACAAAGTACAGAATAAACGCAAGCCTATGGCGAAAAATCCAAAGCCTGCACAGAAACGTGATAAACGTTTCCATAACGCAATTGATATTGGTGATGCACCTATGCGCCGCAAACCTGCCGCTATGCAACCAATTGACACAGATGACGAATAGGAAAACAGATGAAAGTTTGTGGTATTGAATTAACAGGTGGTGATGCCATCTTAACGATGGTGAGCTTTGAAGGTGATACCTTTACGGTGCCTGAATGTCGTAAGCGCTCGTTTAGCGTATCAAAATCAGCTGAACAAGAAAGCATTGTAGATTTTCAGTTTGCCTTCCAAAAGCTAATGGAAGATTACCACGTCGATAAAGTTGTCATTATCGAACGTCACCAAAAAGGTAAGCATATGGGTACAGCTACTGGCTTTAAATTAGAAGCAGCTATCCAACTTTCAGGCTTACCTGTAGAGTTAATTTCAACGCTTTCAATTAAAGAACAGCTAAAACGTAATCCTCCGCATGTAGACTTTGATGCATTGGAACTAAAGAGATTCCAAAAGCCTGCATTCGAAGCAGCTTATGCTTATCAAACGTTGACAATCTACAGCAAATAAACCTACCTTCCGAGCTTAATGCAAACATTAAGCTCTTTATTTTCCCTTCATTAAATTGATATATTTCTCAATTTCCAAAACAAAACTTGACTGAAAACGATTTTCATTTAGAATTTAATTTACTTTTTAAGTTCTTCGAGCTTTATGATGTCTACGTTGAAAAAACACCTGAAAAGGGTTTGCAAAAAACAAGCTAATAAAGCGGTTTTTCAACTTGATATTTCAAACAAGAAAAAAGCAAAAAAACAGGCAAGACGTCTCGCCAAAAAGACATATAAATCTTTAAAAAAAGAACTTGTTCAAAACCCGAAGAAAAAAATAAAAAACCAAGTAAAAATAGAGCTAAAAAACTTGATTGGTCATAGTATCAGTCAAAATGACGCCATATATGGTTTAAAGGCTACCGCTTCTAAGGTCAAACTCATTCCAACCATTAGCTTAACTCAGCCATTAAAAAGTAAGCCATGTAGCGGCTGCCCTGCTCTCAAGCAAGGCTTGTGTAAATGTGCAGAAAAAGCCCAACAGAGAAAAATTGCAGTTTAACTTGTCACCACACGCTCTTTAATTTCAACGCCTGACCAAGGCAGTATTTTCAAACAAGTGTACATTTTTATCGTTAAAATTATTGAAGATACAATTAAAGAAATACAAGTAGAAATAGCAGC
The DNA here is from genome assembly GCF_016900895.1 of Parashewanella hymeniacidonis. Classification (GTDB taxonomy): domain Bacteria; phylum Pseudomonadota; class Gammaproteobacteria; order Enterobacterales; family Shewanellaceae; genus Parashewanella; species Parashewanella hymeniacidonis. The sequence continues at coordinate 16,978 of NZ_JAFEUN010000021.1, read as the reverse complement.
CCCTTCGATTTCAAAAATTGGAATCAAAACCGCATTTAACACCCCATTAAGAACAATAGAAAGTACGAGCACAGTCATAACTGTCTTTTCGTGACCTGAGTACTGAAGCCAAACCGCCGGCAATCCAAAAATCGAATGCTTGCCAGTATTACGTTCATTCCTTAGAGTAAGAAATAACCGCCAATAAAAATTGTCATCATAAACATTGAGTGACGAGTCAAATTTACCGATTGTGCTGGCATTAAAAAAGCCCTTCTGAAACTGCATTACTTAAACAGTATAGAAGAGCTTTTTAAGCTTTAGAGAGTGGCTTTTAAGCAAGGTTCATGAGCATTTTTCTTTTTCTAATTACCTCAGCCAACTCTTGCTTATCTTTATTGTTTAGCTTATCAACTAAAGGGATTTTTGCCGTTAATGGATTAACGGCTTTGCCGTTTATTTGAAACTCATAATGTAAATGTGGCCCAGTAGTGCGTCCTGTATTACCACTTAATGCGATGATCTGACCACGCTTTACTTTCTGCCCCACTTTCACCAATGCCTTAGATAGATGTAAATAACGAGTTGAGTACTTTTCATTATGCTCTACAACGATATATTTACCGGCGAATGGGTGGTTAGTTACTAACCTCACGATACCATCGCCAGGTGCAATGACTTTTGTACCAATAGGAACAGCAAAATCAACGCCATTATGTGGTGAGATCCGTCCTGTCACTGGGTGCTTTCTATGCGGGTTAAACCTAGAGCTCAAACGAGCTTTATGCTGTAAAGGCAATCGTTGGAATGCGGTCTGCATGCCTTGCCCTTGAGCATCGTAAAAGTTTCCATCTTTGTATTTAAATAGGCTAAAGCTGCCTCTGTTTGTTTCAAAGAACACACCTTCAATTTTTCCTATTCCTGTCGCATCTCCATCAATAAATTGTTCATTAACTAAAACTTTGAACTTATCACCCTTTCGAACATCACGTTTAAAGTTAATTTTGGTCGTCAATAAATCTGAAACTCTTGCGATTTGCTTAGGTGTTAACCCCACTTTTTTAGCACTTAAATAAAAAGACCCAACCACTTCACCTGATAAAACTCTTGGCTGCCAAAAACCATGCTCATAAAGTTCATTAACTTGATATGAACCATCTACATATCTTGAGTACACAACTTTTTTCGCCTTATTAAATATAAGCTCGAGTTTTTGCAATTGTCCTTGCTCGTCAATCCAGAATTCGATGCGATTTCCAGGCTCTAATGTATCCAATGCTAATACATTGAGATCAGCAGCAAGTATCTTGTGCATTTCTGCCCTTGAAACACCCGCTTTCATGAATAGCTCACTCAACGTGTCACCATTAGCAATCATGAAATCAAATTGAGGCTTTGCGGTTGCTGGTTTTTCTAGCTCATTTGATACCCCAGTTTCTTGAACAATAGAGTCCGTGTTCAAATTGAGGGCGACTTGTCCAGATATCTCTTTTTCTGCTCTTGGCCATAAAACCAACCCTGCCACAATTACTACGGCAAGAAGAAAAAGATTTCTATAGAAATGACGATTTTTGCGATAACTTGATTCAAAAAATGATGCATTTTTTTTAATAATTGAAACCGAATACAACATTACCTCCTCGCAATATTTTAATGCATTCCCTCTATCTCTGAGACAAAGCGAGCCTGTTTATACCAAATAAAAGCAAACTCGCATAATTAATTCTGACTAAATTACGAACAAAATCGGACCAGTGTCTAAAAAGTGAAATTTAGAACAAACTTTAGAAACTATCTCCATTCAACCTTAACTTTACCAAACTTCCTACTGATGTTTTTTGAATATCAATACGTTGCTGAATTTGTTCCTTCATTTCGGTTACGTGAGAAATTACACCAATCATTCGTCCTGCAGACTGTAAGTCAACTAAGGTGCGGATTGCGAGTTCTAACGAGTCCTGATCCAAGCTACCAAAGCCTTCATCAATGAATAACGTATCAAGCTTAATACCACCAGCATAAGCCTGAACAACTTCAGAAAGGGCTAGAGCAAGCGATAATGCAGCCATAAAACTTTCACCACCACTCAATGTCGCAACGTCACGCACTTTGGATGTGTATGCATCTTCAACTTCTAACTCAAGGCCTGAAGCTTTATTTCCTTTGGCTTTATCTTCTTTCCTCAGTAGGCGATAGCGACCTTTACTCATCATATGTAAACGTCGACTGGCATCTAGTAATACGTCGTCCAGTAATACGCTTAAAACGAACCGGTTTAAGCTAATTCGGTTACCTGTTTGGCCATTAGCAACATCTGAAAGAGTTCCAATAACAGCATATTCATCCTCTAAAGTTTTCGTTGCTTTATCTAACTCGACCAATTGCTGCTTAACCTGTTGTAGCTGAGTCACTTGAGTCTGTAACTCCTGCCACGCTTGCTCAGCTTTTTGATAACTCTGTTGTTGCAGTAATTGCTGTTGCTCTAATGCCTCAATATCAGGGGCATGCTTCTCTGCTAATAGTACTTTTAATTCATCCAATTTGGATTGATTGACAGAACATTGCTGTTGATACTGCTGAGCCTCAGCTTCTAATGATTGCAGGACTGGTTTATCGAGATTTGCACTTAGCAGCGCCTTCTCATCAGTAAACCCAACACTGATAAGACTTGCACTGAATGCTTCAATCGTGCTGTCTCGATTTTCAGTTGCTATTCTTTCTTGCTTTGATGCTGACACAAGGGAGGCTTCATTAGCAGCAACAGTTTGAGATGACCGATTATGTGCTTCCCTTATTTGGCTTATCTGTTTAGCACAAAACTCAGCCTCATTTCGCAGCTCCTGCTGTTTCGCATTCAATGAGTTCAAGTCTGTAACGTCATTGCTCAATCGTTTTTCAATTTCAGCAAGTTGAGACCGCAAAGTTACCGTGTGCGGAGTGAGCTCATCAAAACGCTTACGAATAGATTGTCTCTCCGTATTCAATTGCGTTTCTTGTTGCTCAATTCTCTGATAATCGTTTTGTAATTGATTTACTTGCTGTATAGCTTTACTGGCTTGCTCTAGCTGCGTTTGAACGTATTCAATTTGCTGTTGATTTTCTGCAACAGTTCGACTTGCATATTCACCGAGTTCTAACCTAACACTCTGAGCCTCAGCGTCTAAATTCAGCAATAGCTGCTTTAAATGCTTATACGAAGATCGCGCTTCATTTAATGCTGTTAATGCTGTACTTTCAGCCAACTGTGCTTTCTCAAGGTCTTGTTCTGTAGGTGGAATTATCGCTGCGACAGCAGGATTAGGATGCTCAACACTTCCGCAAACAGGGCAAGGCTTATTCAGCTGTAGTTGTTGCGCTAGAACTGAAGCTTGAGATTGATGCCAATCGAGGCGAAGTTTCGTATGCTGATCCACTTTAGATTCATAAATCGTTTTAAGACTCTGCCCATCCTCTTTAGCTTGCAACAATTGTTGATTAAATTTTGCTGTTTCAGTTTGTTTATGCGCCAGATTAGTTAACTTCTCATTCAATTGTTGTAATTGAAAAATCTGCGCTTGTAATTCATGTTGCTTGTCAGCTTGTATGCGCAACTCAGGAAGTTGCTGTTGAATCTGTTGCTTTGTGGATTGCAAAGTTTGGAGTCTGCGTTCACTTTCCGTCAATTGTTGCTCAGTTGACTCAAGCTCTTTTTCAGCACCAACCAAGCTTACTGATACTTGGCTTTTCTCGGCCAAAATTGGTGCAAGCTCATTAAGAACAACTAAGTGCTGTTCAAATGACTTTTGTTCTAATTCTAAGTGCTCCAGTTTAGATAAATCTGCACTTGCTTTAGCGTGAATTTGTTTTGAATTTTCGAGTGCCTTTTGGGCTTGTTCGCCCTCTATCTTAGATTGCTCAAATTCGATGCTTCGTTGTTGTTTGGAAACATAAAGTGGCATTACCTCAGCAGCCAATTTGGCTTGAGATATTTGCGACACTTTTGCATCAATCACACTTTTGTTTTGCTCTAAAGACTGTTGAATCCGTTTTTGATTTTCAAGATCGGTAAATTGCTGTTTAAGTAATTTATCTTGTTGAAGTGTTTGGGTCAGTTGAAGTAATTGCGTATGCTCATCCGATTTAACTTGCCCTGCATTTTCAAGCAAAGGGTTAAGCTCTGACAAAGATGCACTCAGTTCATCATCAGAACTTAATGAGACAGATTGAAGAATACCTTCTCGTTTATTGCGTTGCGCTTGAACTTGCTGACGAACTTCACTCGATTGCTGTCTTAGCTTGTCTTCAATTCGACGATATATTTGAGTTTGAAATAGCTGCCCAAAAATCTTTTCTCTCGATTTTGAATCAGCCATTAGCAAGTCACGAAATTTTCCTTGAGGTAGTACCATCACCTGCCGAAATTGATCGACATCTAAACCGAGAATATCTTCAATATATGTAGTCGCTTCTGAGACTTTTGTTTCAACTAACAGAGTCTCATTACCATCAGAATCTATTCGAAAGAGTTGAGCTTCAGGCTTCTGTTGAGTGTACCCGTCGCCTCGGCTCTTTTTTCTCGCTTGCTCAGGAACACGACTGATTCGATATTGATATTCACCCAATGAGAATTCAAACGTCACCTGAGTTAATATCGCTTCATCAGCCAAATCACAACGCATTTGGCTACCTTCACGTTCATTGCCTGTCGTGCGACCATAAAGTGCAAAACAGATACCATCTAATATTGTCGTTTTACCAGCACCTGTAGGCCCGTTAATTAAAAACAGTGCATTTTGTGAAAAATCGGAGAACTGGATTGATTGAGTATCAGCAAATGGACCAAAGGCTGATACGATTAAGCGTATTGGTCTCATTTCTCATCCTTGTTTAGGTGAAGGTCTTCGAGTAGTTTCGATAAACGACGTTGTTGTAATTCATTCAGTTCGTCGCCCGTGGTCTGTTCAAAGAAACTGGTAAACATATCCATTTCATTTTGTTTAATATGTTCACGTTTAATCTCGGTTTTGCTCACATCAGACATTAACCCAGTTCGTTCAATATGTAATACGTTAGGGTATACATTTCTGAGTTTGCCCATCACATCTAAAATGGCCTGTTTGTCCAGTAAACGAACCAGTAAATAGTCATCGCTGTCAGTATCTGATGTTCCAGCGTCTAATATTTCGGCAAGATAACCTTCTATCACCCTGACATTCCGTCTAGCCGTGAGTGGCAATAAGCTTATTTCAGGTATCCTTGAATCAGTTTTGAATTCAACCAACGTGATGGATTTGTTTTGTTTTACTTCACTGAAAGAGTACTTTATTGGCGATCCAGAATAACGAATATGTTCAGCACCCTTGTATTGCGGACCATGTAAATGCCCAAGTGCCACATAGTCAAAATGCTTAAATATTTCAGGATTGATTTTATCTGCCCCGCCAATACTTAATGGACGTTCGGATTCCGACTCACTTCCGCCATCTAAAAAACAGTGGCTGATGACAACTTTGGGTAACCCTTCACTATCATCCTCTGTCACCTGCTGCAATATCGTCTTCATCGCTGCTTCGTGACTCGTCACCTCAACATCAAATACATGACTGACCCTTGAAGGTTCAGCGTAAGGAATGGGGTAAAAAATGGCATTACCATTTTTCCCTATCAATTCTACTTTTTGAATGCTTTCAGTCAGTGGTCCAATAATATGCAAACCACTTTCTGACATCTGTTTAGAGGCGAAGGCCAGTCGTTCATAACCATCATGGTTACCTGCAATCATGATCACTTGAACCTTCAACTCATGCACTAACTTTTGCAGTACTTCATCAAGTAGAGTGATTGCTGCTGCTGGCGGAACCGAGCGATCATAGATGTCTCCAGCAACGACAACAACATCAACGTGATGGCGTTGAGCTAGCTCTACGATTTGTTCTAACACAAAAGCTTGGTCATCAAGTAAAGATTGGTTGTGAAGCTGGCGTCCGATATGCCAATCAGAGGTATGTATGAATTTCATAATCCTAAATATCAGTTGGGAATGTTCATATGTGAAAAAAAAACTGCTGGTAGCAAGGCTTAAATAATCTCGAAAGATCAACCGCTACAATTAGGAATACTAACAAGTATATGAGCACAATGTATATACATTCGTATGTGTATTCAAAAATCTTACACTTCAATAATAACCTGGATGGTGGCTTAATCTTGAATCGACCAACTGACCTTTAAGACATCTGATCCATTAATAGTTTGATGCTCATCGCCAAGGACATTACAACAACCAGCGGTCGAATAATTTGACTGCCTTTACTGATCACCAAACGTGAACCGATATTCGCACCTATTATGCCGCCAATCATCATCACAAAACCAACGAGCCAATACACATGCCCACTCAAAATAAACACACCTAATGCCGCAATATTGGTAGAAAAGTTGAGTAACTTAGCATGAGCTGTCGCTTTGGCGAGTCCATAACCATATAAAGTAACAAAAGCTAGAGCAAAGAAACTGCCTGTACCCGGCCCAAAAAAGCCATCATAAAAACCAACTGAAAGTGCAGCGGTAAAAGCAAATAGAGTAGGAGTAAGTAGCTGTTGACTCTCGCTATCATTTAGCTTTTTAGAAAATAAAAAGTAACAACCAATTCCCAAGATCAAGAAAGGAAGCATTAACATCAATAATTCAGTATCAATAAGCTGAACACAATAGGCACCAATTGCAGCTCCAACAAAAGAACATAATACCGATAGCCACATTTGTTTAAGTTTAATCACTCCATGACGAACAAAATATAGCGTTGCGGAAAAACTGCCTGCACACGCTTGTAATTTGTTGGTACCGAGTGCGGCGACAGGAGGAACACCAGCCCACATTAATGCTGGAATAGTAAGTAGGCCACCACCGCCAGCAATTGAATCAATAAAACCAGCAACTGCCGCTGTAGCAAAAAGCAGTAACGCAACTTGTAGAGTAAGTTCAAATTCCATAATTTTTCTAGGTAATAAAAAGCCACCAAAACGGTGGCTTAGAAAAGTAGTTAGATGATACAGAAATCAGAGATTAATGAGAACAACCTTCACCGCATTCATGGTCGTCTGCAAAATCATCATCGCCTTCTTGGTTTTGCATTACACCCCAACCATCAGTAATGCCGTCATAATCTTCCGCAAAGCTGTTCAATTCAGCTTCTTGTGCAACAATGGTTTCATACTCAGGGACCATATTTAAGGTCACAATGATCTCATGTTTTGTTGTTTCTTCATTGAACATCAGTTCAACTTCACCAGCTGAGTCTGAATTGACCAAATCTTCAAGCGCAGTTTCAGCGTCTCTCTGTTCATCAAAGACTAAGAAGAAATCTACATCCATTGGTTGACTCAAATCCATACCTGATTCGGCCATAGCTAATAACATCTTACCGTTATCATCGTCTGGCAATGACATCAATTCTTCTCCGTGTCCCACAACTACAGCTGATTCACAGTTAAACGTAACCAGATCACCAGATACAAGCTTTTTACGTTTGCGAGTCTCTACTTCACCATTCACCGTCACCAAACCTTCAGCAATCACTTGCTTAGCTTCCGCACCAGCACTGATCATGCCTTGAATTTTAAGAACCTTATAAAGCTCAATGAATTCGTCGCCTTCTCGCAACTCAATTTGTTCAATATCTGACATAGTTTACGCTATAAAAAACCGAAAACAGGATTATACCTTCATTCACTTGATTTCACGACTCAATAAACCAAAAACGCAATCATCAACCCAACGTTCACCATTTTGTACGTGCTCTCTCAACACCCCTTCTTGGCAAAAACCCGTCTTCTGCAGTACCCGTTGCGAACCGATGTTTTCAACATCGCAATAAGCAATGAACTTTCGGATGCCATACTTATGAATGCCCCACTGAGTAATTGTTTGCAGTGCTTCTGTCGCAAAACCTTTCCCCTGAGCACTTGGGTGCATCATATATCCAACTTCCGCATCCTTATATTCTTCATCAATGCATCGAAAACCTGAATAACCAACAAAATTACCATCTCGATCTTCTAACACTAACGCCAACCACTCATTAAGATCGAAGTCCCACGGTTTCTTTCTCTGCTCGAACGTTTGTCGGGTTTCATCTTCTGCTTGAGGGGGTCTAATGAATCGACATACATCCACACTTGAATTCATTTCAAGAAATAGCGGCCAGTCAGAGTCTGAAAGTGAACGTAAAGTAAGATTTTCGGTTTCTAGGTTTATCATTTTCTTCCTTGGATAAAAAAGGCGACCAACGGTCACCTTATCTTTGTTAACTCATTGATTATTTCTGAGAAGCAATCCAATGGTCAATCTTTTGTTCCATAACAGCCATAGGTAATGAACCTGTTGTTAAAATCTGATCATGAAAGTCTTTAAGATTAAATTTATCGCCAAGCGCCTTTTGAGCTTTTTCACGCAATTCGATTATCTTTAATTGACCGATTTTATAAGAAAGTGCCTGACCCGGAATTGCCATGTAACGCTCTACTTCAGCAACAATGTCAGACTCAGCCATTGGTGAGTTATCTTTCATGTATTGAATGGCTTGTTCACGACTCCACCCTTTAGCATGAAGTCCTGTATCCACAACTAAACGCATAGCACGAAGCATTTCATCAGACAGCTTACCAAAGTACTGATAAGGGTCTGTAAAGAGTCCCATTTCGATACCTAAGTATTCAGCATATAGCGCCCAACCTTCTTCAAATGCAGTGTAACCACTAAAACGCTGGAACTGTGGAACGCCTTTTAACTCCTGTTTAATCGCAATTTGGAAATGGTGACCCGGTGCAGCCTCATGTAAAGACAGCGTCGTCATGCCCCACTTAGGCTGTGCCTTTAGGTTATAGGTATTAATATAGAAAATACCTGGGCGAGATCCATCAACTGCTGGTGATTGATATGAAGCACCTGCTGCTGACTTTTCACGAAAAGCTTCAACTGGTTTAACAATATAGTCCGCAACGGGCATGATATTAAAGTATTTAGGCAGCTCTTTATTGATCTTAGTTTTTAAGTCCATATAGCCATCAACCAAACCTTGACGATCTTCAAAGAAGTATTGAGGCTCAGAAGACAAAGAGGCAAAGAACGCTTTAAGATCACCTTTGAATCCAACTTGCTCACGAACTTTATCCATTTCCGATAAAATACGAGAAACTTCACTTAATCCAATTTCATGTATCTCATCAACTGGCATTTTCGTCGTAGTGTGATGATTCGCATAATGTTGGTACCATGCTTTACCATTTGGGAGTCCCCACCAACCATGAGTTGCACGAGACTTAGGCAAATATGTCGTCTCAAAGTAACCTTTCAAACTCGATATTGCTGGCAGCAACTCATCTGAAATCATAGCCTTGTATTTAGCGGTTAATGCTGCTTTATCCGCATCAGAGAAAGTTTCAGGGAAATTGTTGACAGGGGAATAGAAAATACTTTCTTCCGGCTTTTCAACGAGCTGTGATTGCAGTTGAGGAATGATTTTTTCAACGAGTACTCGAGGTAAAACAACTTTACTTTCAATCCCCTCATCCATACGTTGTTGAGCTAGTTTAGTCCACTGAATGAACCCGGTTAAACGAGATAGCCAGTTTTCGTAGTCTTTTACGGTTTTAAATGGCTGAGCACTTTCACCTGTACCCAACTGTACCATAGTGATCACTGTATTATAGAACTGGTTCATCGGTAACCAACGATCTGGATACTTTTCACCAATCAGCTCCATATTTCGGTCATAGGCAAACAGGTCATAGCTAAACTGTAATGATGGTGATAAGTCTTTGCGGTTAATCTTACGTACTTTATCTAAGTATGATTGATTCAAATTGTGGCGAGCTTTCAAATATTCTTCTGTTAAATCGCCACCAAATTGATCATTGTAATCATTAACACCTACAAACGTGGCCATTAAAGGGTTGAGCTTAATTTGATCATTAAAAAATTGGTCAACCAATTTCAAATATCTAATGTCCGCCCGTTCTTTCATCGAAACAGTAGATTCCTTAGCTGCAGGTTTACTCGTTTTTGATTCTGGTGCAGCCGAATCATCACAACCTGTCAGCGAAAGTGCTGCACTCATTGCGATCATTAGTAGCGACTTTTTCATTATTTTATCCTTATTTTTAAACAAGCAGAATAGGGTCTGTTTATCTTTCGTGATTATTTTTGCAGCGATAAATTGTTTTTTATACAAGGCGGAGCTTGTGTGATTTGGTTATTACCGACATACAAATCTGTCGTTACTTCGTTTCCAAATAAGCAAGCGATAACGCTGTAGCAACAACCAATCTACGCTGTCTTCGATGCTTTTTAGCGTCCACTGTTCTATGTTGTGAGCACTTCACTTAGGTGGCTAAACTTCACTTCTCACGCCTTGAGTAGATAAACGCTAAAATAGCACAAAACTCAATCCTGAAAGATAAGCAGACCCTAGGGTAAATGCTGTTATATCAGGGTCTACAGATGATTTTTCAAAATTGTCATCTATACTTTAACTCGGTGACAAATCACAAACATAAGATTGTACTGGTTATTTGAGTGCTTTTGTAGGAGTAAAGCATGTTGTACTCATGGAGAAAACCGAGTTATAAAGACCCTGATACAGGTGTTTATAACCAAACCTATTTTGTCGAGACGTTTAATCGACAATGGCAAAAGCACTTATCCAAACAGCAAGGTTTAGCGATCTTATACGTCTGCCCCGTCTTAGATGAAACCGCTAACCCGAAACCTGTTCTTCAATCATTTTCTAAAAAGTTGAAACAAAAGCTGGTTAGACAAGATGATCTTATCGCAAGAAATGACCGAGGCATATTCACTATCGGAATATTTGCAGTTGATGACTACGGTATGAAAGCTGTGCTTACAAGACTTAAAGATGCTATTGAAGAAGAGAAAGATGAAGCCAATACTCTTTTTCATCAAAGGTTTGATTGTCGAATCGCAGCTGGACATTGCTTACCGACTTCGACTAAATCTTCTGATGGTCTTATTGAAAAAGTTGAAAATGCGGCATCAAAACTGTGTAAAAAAACGGGGCAACATCTAGACATCATATACTGGGAATAAAATTTCTAGGTCTGAATAAAATCTTGTCGTTAAGTTAATATCATCAACAGTCATAAAAATGCCAGTCAGTGACTGGCATTTTTTCGTCAAGACGTTAGCTTACTGTAAGCCAGTCTCTTCATCTAAATCTGTCGAATACTTAATTTCAGCGTGTGCTTTTAAGTAAGCAACAAGTGAAGTGTAATCTTGGTTACTGTATTGATTAACTAACTGCTGCTGTAGAGAAGCAATTACATTGTCATCAATACCTTCAGCTGCATTCACTTTATCTAGTACAACTACAGCAAAACCGTCAGCAAGACCAACAGTATCAACTGAAGGAACGCCTTTTGGCGCTGGCATTTGGAATGCTTTAGTGACGATTGCAGAATTAAGCTCACGGTCAAAGCGATGAAGTTTTGATTTCGCTGTTAATTCAACTTCAGACTTGTCAGCTTTGATACTTGCAGCAAACTCTTTTGCTTTAGCTTCCGCTTTTTCATTCGCTTTTTCTTGTGCAATTCGAGCAACGATATCAGATTTAACTTCATCAAAAGTCTTTGTACCTGCTACTTTATGCTCATTGACACGAAGTACAACTGAATGGCTGTCATCAATATCAACAACTTCACTGTTCATACCATCTTGCAATACTTGGTCAGAAAACGCAGCTTTGATAACTTCAGGGTTACTTAGCTCGGCAGGAACTGTATTGCGAGAGAACAATGCAGTGTGCTTAACTTCACCACCAACCGCTTTAGCTGTATCAGTAAGAGAGTCTGGTTGCTCGTAACTGGTATTTGCTAACTGTTCTTTCTGCTCGTAATATTCTTCATCAGCTTGCTTCTTCTTAAGATCTTGAATGATTTCTTGCTTAACTTTAGCAAACTCAATCGTCGTCGAAGGCTGAACATCTAACAATTTGATCAAGTGAAAGCCAAACTCACTTTCGACAACGTCTGAAACTTGACCTTTCTTCAGCTCAAACATCGCTTTGTCGAATGCTGGATCCATAACGCCATGTTCATACCAATCTAGCTTACCGCCTTCTTTAGCTGAAAACGTATCTTCTGAATCTTTTTCAGCCAATTTAGCAAAATCAGCACCGTTATCTAATTCTTTCTTAATTTCTTCAATTTTGGCTTTAGCTTTTGCTTTATCATCACCAAATTGAACCAAGATATGAGCTGGCAAGCGTTTCTCTTGAGACTGATACTCAGCTTTATGTTCATCATAGTAAGCTTGTGCATCAGCATCAGTTACATGAACATTTTTAGCTAAATCCGAAGAATTAAGCTCAACGTAATTAACACTGATCATTTCAGGTCGAATGAACTGATCTTGATGAGTGTCATAATATTCTTTTGCTTGTTCGTCAGAAACCTTGATATCAGCTTTAAATGGCTCTGCATTAACAATTGCATATTTAATGTCTCGGCTTTGGCCTTGTAACTCTGCAATTTGTTTAGCTTCACCTTTCAGGGCGAACTCACTGCCTAAAGTACCTTCGATGAGTTGACGACGAGTCATGTCGTTACGCATCGTGTTTCTGAAAGCAACTGGCTGGTAACCTAATTGACGAAGCAACGCTTGGTAGCGATCATTGTCAAATTTACCATCGGTTTGGAATGCTGGCTCAGTGAAAATAGCTTTCTTTACTTGCTCGTCAGAAACCGTAAGGCCTAACTTTTTAGCCGCTTGATCTACAAGTTTTTGAGCGACTAGGCGATCTAATACTTGTTGTCTAACTGTTTGCAGATAACCATCATTAGCAGACAGAGTATCGAACATTTCTCCTAACTGCTGTTGTAAGCGATTACGCTCACTTTGATAAGCCTGTTCAAGCTCTGCTTTACTGATATCTTCGCCGTTAACTGTCGCAGCAGGCACAGCTGTTGACGAACCTAGGTAACTACTAATACCAGCAAAGGCGAAAGATAAGATCACAAGAACCAAGATGCTTTTAGCAACCCAGCTTTGTGAACCATCACGAATCTTTTCTAACATCAGATTTCTCGCTTTTTGCGTTAAACTAGAACAAGCAGCTGAGCGTTACATTTGCTTTTCTAGATCTCAAATAAAAAGGCGCAACAAATGTGCGCCTTAAGTCGGTGTTTGGAGTAAACTCCAGAGCCCTTCTCGTAAAAAGCACTGCGACGCAGTGCTTAAACACGTGAACCTATAAAGGCTACAAACTGTTCTTAGTTAACAGCGTCTTTCAGAGCTTTACCAGCTTTGAATGCAGGCACTTTAGCTGCTGCAATTTTGATTTCCGCACCCGTTTGTGGGTTACGGCCAGTACGAGCAGCGCGCTCACGTACTTCAAAAGTACCAAAACCAACTAGAGAAATTTTGTCACCGCTTTTTAGCGTGTCAGTCACAGCTGCGATGAAAGAGTCTAATGCGCGGCCAGCAGCTGCTTTAGTGATGTCTGCATCAGACGCTATTTTCTCGATTAGTTCAGATTTGTTCATGTCATCCCCTTGAATGTAATATTTTTAGCACCGCAACCAAGTCCTTCTCTTTACGCGGCTTGCGGAGGCTTTTTATAACAAGCTTAAAACCAAAGTTCAAGCTAACTATTAAAACCAATGAAAAATAATTTGATTTAGCTCTACACCAGCGCTTCCGCGGGTTTTGGTGCTGATTCTCCACTTCCCTAGGCTACCACAGGTCTATGTTTTGTTAAGCCCTTTTTTCATGTTTTTTAAGCAAATAACACTATTTTTTTGCTTTTTTTGGATTTTTGACCACTTCAAAGCCTTTAATTGGCCTTTCTAACGCCAATTCAAGTACTTCGTCTACCCAACGAACTGGGTGAATTTCCAAATCAGCCACAACATTTTGTGGAATTTCTTCTAAATCACGTTCGTTTTCTTTAGGTATCAGTACTCGTTTTATGCCACCACGATGTGCTGCAAGTAACTTTTCTTTTAGTCCACCAATCGGTAAAACTTCACCACGTAGAGTAATTTCACCAGTCATTGCTACATCGGCACACACAGGGTTACCCGTTAAACTCGATACTAATGTAGTACACATTGCTGCACCAGCTGAAGGACCATCTTTCGGTGTCGCCCCTTCTGGTACATGAACATGAATATCACGTTTTTCATGGAAATCTGGGTTAATGCCTAACTCTTCCGCACGAGCACGTACTACCGTCATTGCAGCCTGAATCGACTCTTGCATAACATCACCAAGTGAACCTGTGTAAGAAAGCTTACCTTTACCAGGAACCGATGTTGCTTCGATGGTCAAGAGATCACCACCAACTTGAGTGTAGGCTAGGCCTGTTACCTGACCAATTTGGTTGTTCGACTCAGCCTTACCGTAGTCGAAGCGCTGGACACCAAGGAATGACTTGATATTTCCTTCATCCACTTTCACTTTTTTAACGGACTTATCCAGCAAGATTTGCTTAACTACTTTACGGCAAACTTTAGACAATTCACGTTCAAGTGCACGAACACCAGCTTCACGAGTGTAGTAACGAATAATGCTGATAACGGCACTTTCATCTACTTCAATTTCAGACGCTTTTAAGCCATTGCGTTCAATTTGTTTAGGCAATAAGTGTTGCGTAGCAATATTAAGCTTCTCGTCCTCGGTATAACCAGACAAACGAATTACTTCCATACGGTCCAATAAAGGTCCAGGAATATCCATCGAGTTAGACGTTGCGACAAACATAACATCTGATAAGTCGTAATCGATTTCTAAGTAATGGTCGTTGAATGTTGCGTTTTGTTCAGGATCTAACACTTCTAGTAATGCAGATGCAGGATCGCCTCGCATATCAGAACTCATCTTGTCGATTTCGTCTAACAAGAATAATGGGTTCTTAACGCCAACTTTTGCCATTTTCTGAATGACCTTACCCGGCATTGAGCCTATGTAAGTTCTTCTGTGACCCCGGATCTCTGCTTCGTCACGAATACCACCTAAAGCAACACGTATATATTTACGCCCTGTCGCTTTGGCAATAGATTGGCCTAACGAAGTTTTACCCACACCTGGAGGTCCTACTAAGCACAAAATCGGGCCTTTCAATAATTTGACTCGGCTTTGAACCGCTAGATACTCAAGAATGCGCTCTTTTACTTTCTCTAGACCATAATGATCAGTGTCTAATAGTTCTTCGGCTTTAGAGAGATCACGCTTAATTTTTGAGCGTTTCTTCCAAGGTACTGATGTCATCCAATCAATATAGCTACGAACAACTGTCGCTTCTGCTGACATCGGTGACATCATTTTTAATTTGTTCAGCTCGGCTAAAGTTTTATCTTTAGCTTCTGATGGCATTTGAGCCTCTTCAACTTTCTTACCAAGCACTTCAAATTCGTCTTGACTTTCATCTAAGTCACCGAGCTCTTTTTGAATGGCTTTCATTTGCTCATTCAAATAATACTCGCGCTGGCTCTTTTCCATCTGCTTTTTAACACGAGAACGAATGCGTTTTTCAACTTGTAGTAAGTCGATTTCTGCTTCCATCATGCTCATTAAATATTCAAGACGCTCTGATACATTGAACATCTCAAGCACTGACTGCTTATCGCCAAGCTTAAGCGGCATATGCGCAGCCATTGTATCTGCTAGGCGAGCCGCTTCTTCGATACCAGAAAGTGAAGTTAATACTTCAGGCGGAATCTTTTTATTCAGCTTGATGTAACCTTCAAATTGGCCAATGGCACTCCGTACAAGTACTTCTTCTTCTTTGCTGTCTAGCTCACCAGAATCTTTATGGCCAGCTACCGCAACAAAGTACTCGTCTTCTTGGGTAAACTTTTCAATTACTGCACGCTTTCCACCTTCAACCAATACTTTTACGGTACCGTCGGGTAATTTAAGCAGTTGCAGAATTGAAGCAACGGTACCAACATCGAAAATGTCATCTGTGGTTGGTTCGTCAAGATCGGCGTCGCGCTGGGCAACAAGGATAATCTGCTTATCCTGTTCCATTGCTGCTTCTAGACAACGAATTGATTTTTCGCGGCCTATGAACAACGGAATAACCATGTGAGGGTAAACTACCACATCTCGCAGTGGTAATACGGGAAGTTCGATATGCGCTTCACTCTCTTGGGTCATATTGCAATTCCGTATGATGAAATGAGTTATTAAGAGTATATTGGGGTTGAATTTAGTGTTTCAATAGTAATATTGAAAAAAGACTTTATACACGAATTGTTTCACTAAATTTTAAACGTTCGTATTCAAGTATTGTCTATCTATATCAGGTTATTTTAGCTCTGTCTTTTTCATTGTAGGCAGAAAAAATGAAATATAAAACCTTACTAACGCTCTTTAGTTTCCAACTGCTATTATCTATTCAACATGCATACGCTTTCGACTCATGGCGAAGCTATATTGATGGTCGTGTTGACGGAAGTACCTATTATCTAGTCAAAGAAACTTACCAAAAATTAAAGTATAAAAACCGTAATATTGATCGAAACGCCAAAGCATTTGATCTAGGTTGTGGCTCAGGTAATGAAGATATTTTTAATTGAAAAAGGTTGGGATGTCAGTTGTATTGACTCAAGTAGCCGCCCACTTAAAATTATGTCACAAAGAGCAAAAGGGTTTCCTGGTCATTTTTCTTTTCAACAAGGTGACTTTTCGAATGTTTCTATGAATGGAAAATATGATTTCGTATTTTCAGTATGGTCTCTGCCCTTCGGAGAGAAATCAGATATGCTCAGTATTTTTCAAACCATACATGACCACCTTAAGCCCAATGGCGTATTTGCATTCACAATGAATGGACCAAAAGCTTCTTTCAATGAAGATGGGTGTAGATCCTTTAGATCGACGAATATTATTAAAAGATCATTAATTATCAGTGTGATAGCTTAAATATATAGTGCGAAAGGAGCAATTTCATAGTACTTATTAGTTCTGACACACAATAAGTCTACAAAAAGGCTCCCTT
>NZ_JAFEUN010000209.1 GCF_016900895.1 Parashewanella hymeniacidonis | reverse complement strand
CGGAAGCTCAAACTCATATTCGACTACTTTAGGTTCAGATTATTTTTTAGGCTTGCAGAATGTTACTTCAAAAAGCAAAAGTTGTGTGACATCAAAATATCTGCTTGAGTGTTTTTTAGGCTGTAAAGATGCGACAGAACCTAAAAAAGATATTTTGTTTCTTATCTTGTTCCACCACCTAGGGAATTCCTCCTGAAAGGTGCATACCAATAGACTTTCTTGTTTGAATTTGGAAAAGTCTAAAGGAGAAATTTTATGGTGAATGAGGGTTAAAGCGTGGCTCAGAATCTGCGATTTTGAGGTCTTTTTTAAGGCCAATTATAGGGGTGAATTAAGGCTGATTTTTAAGCTGAGAAGGCATTTATGCCAAGGCTCAGCCTGCTATAACTCCTAAAAAAGTCTAGAGCGTTAACGATTTTTAACTCGTTTTTTAGCATTGTTTGCCTGTATTTTAAAAATACTGGCTCTTCCAAATCTCAATAAATTCTATGGTATCGAAAGTTCTATCCATTATGAATGGTTTCGGTTATCCGTCTGTGGATAACGGGGTGTGCTACGGACTTGCGGTTATGGCTGCGCAGGCGGTGATAAGATTAGATGGGGCAACGTATAACGCCAGAATCAAGAAGCTTCCTAACGGTGAGGAAGACGACCTTAAGGCTTTTTTTGAAGGTGTGGTCGTTTATTCAGGCAACGTCTTAAGCGCTTCACAATATGTTGCATTAGGTTTACCACGTCACCAAAATATTCCTGCACCTGCAAAGTTGTTATCATTTACACAAGATGAAAAAGATACCCTTCATGATGAGCGCAAAAAGTGCAGACCTTGCGTGGCTGAGACTTTTTTATGCTCTTTCAATCGAAAATCACTGACCTGCTGCCTTAAAGAGATGCGTTCCCATGACGTGCCATTCTCATTGGTTATTAATTATATCAGTCATGCGGTTCAAATTGGGTTTGATGGCTCAAGCTGGCTGTCCGTGAGTCACGATAATACTCTGTATGAGGCAGCTATAACGAGTAAACTTTTACTTAACATTACAGGTGAAAAGTACGCTCGTGATGGGCTGTGGCTTGCCAACATTAATATTGTCTTCGGAAAAGGTCGTACTATTTCAGATTTCTCCGCATGCTTTCGTGAATTACGTCTGACTGATAATAAATTTTTAAAGTTATCAGATTCTCAAAAAAAAAGGTGTGTGCATCTAGCGCTGTATGAAGATCATCATGATACGGTGGCTGCGTTTATGAAAGTACTGGCGGAGTTACTGAAGGCAGGGAAGTTATCAGAAGATAAGTTCATAGCGCTGGCCGCGGGGAAAGATGGTGACGAAATACCCGGTGGACTATTTCTGGCGCTGCAAGAGGGTCAGCATGAGACGGTGACTGCGTTTATGAAGGTGCTGGCGGAGTTACTGAAGGAAGGGAAGTTATCAGAAGATAAGTTCATAGCGCTGGCAGCAGCGAAAGATGATTACGAAACACCTGGACTATTTCTGGCGCTGCAAGAGGGTCAGCATGAGACGGTGGCTGCGTTTATGAAGGTGCTGGTGGAGTTACTGAAGGAAGGGAAGTTATCAGAAGATAAGTTCATAGAGCTGGCAGCGGGAAAAAGACATGACGAAACACCTGGACTATGTCTAGCGCAGAAAAACGGTCAGCATGAGACGGTGGCTGCGTTTATGAAGGTGCTGGTGGAGTTACTGAAGGAAGGGAAGTTATCAGAAGATAAGTTCATAGCGCTGGCAGCAGCGAAAGATGGTGACGGAACGCCTGGACTATTTCTGACGCTGCAAGAGGGTCATCATGATACGGTGACTGCGTTTATGAAGGTGCTGGCGGAGTTACTGAAGGAAGGGAAGTTATCAGCAGATAAGTTCATAGCGCTGGCAGCGGGAAAAAGACGTGACGAAATACCAGGGCTATGGATGGCGCAGCACGAGGGTCAGCATGATACGGTGGCTGCGTTTATGGAAGCACTGACGGAGTTACTGAAGGAAGGGAAGTTATCAGCAGATAAGTTCATAGCGCTGGCAGCAGCGAAAGGTGGCAACGAAACACCTGGACTATTTCTGGCGCTGCAAAAAGGTCATCATGAGACGGTGGCTGCGTTTATGAAGGTGCTGGTGGACTTACTGAAGGCAGGGAAGTTATCAGCAGATAAGTTCATAGAGCTGGCAGCGGGAAAAAGACGTAACGGAACACCTGGACTATGTCTGGCGCAGAAAAACGGTCAGCATGATACGGTGGCGGCGTTTATGAAGGTGCTGGCGGAGTTACTGAAGGAAGGGAAGTTATCAGCAGATAAGTTCATAGAGCTGGCAGCGGGGAAAGATGGTGACGGAACGCCTGGACTATGTCTGGCGCAGAAAAACGGTCAGCATGAGGCGGTGGCTGCGTTTATGAAGGTGCTGGCGGAGTTACTGAAGGAAGGGAAGTTATCAGAAGATAAGTTCATAGTGCTGGCAGCGGGAAAAAGACGTGACGAAACACCTGGACTATGCCTAGCGCAGCAAAATGGTCAGCATGATACGGTGGCTGCGTTTATGAAGGTGCTGGTGGAGTTACTGAAGGAAGGGAAGTTATCAGAAGATAAGTTCATAGCGCTGGCAGCAGCGAAAGATGGTGACGAAACACCAGGACTATTTCTGGCGCTGCAAAAAGGTCAGCATGAGGCGGTGGCTGCGTTTATGAAGGTGCTGGCGGAGTTACTGAAGGGAGGGAAGTTATCAGCAGATAAGTTCATAGCGCTGGCAGCGGGGAAAGATGGTGACGGGACGCCTGGACTATTTCTGGCCCTGCAAAATGGTCATCATGAGACGGTGACTGCGTTTATGAAGGTGCTGGTGGAGTTACTGAAGAAAGGGAAGTTATCAGCAGATAAGTTCATAGCGCTGGCAGCAGCGAAAGATGGTGACGAAATACCTGGACTATGGATGGCGCTGCAAGAGGGTCAGCATGATACGGTGGCTGCGTTTATGAAGGTGCTGGCGGAGTTACTGAAGGCAGGGAAGTTATCAGAAGATAAGTTCATAGCGCTGGCAGCAGCGAAAGATGGTGACGAAATACCTGGACTATGGATGGCGCAGCAAAAAGGTCATCATGATACGGTGACTGCGTTTATGAAGGTGCTGACGGAGTTACTGAAGGCAGGGAAGTTATCAGCAGATAAGTTGGTTCTGTCGCATCTTCGAAATTAAACACAGGAACACTGATTTTTAAACACAATTAGGCTGCCAGTGAGTAAAACTGCTCCCAAACCGATTGACCCTGTGCCCCCTTCATCTGGCCTTTTCTT
>NZ_JAFEUN010000208.1 GCF_016900895.1 Parashewanella hymeniacidonis | reverse complement strand
TGAAACAGGATTGTGGGTCTTTGTGACTCATAAAGGAACACCTCTTACCAATAATGAGGCTGAACGCTGCATTAGAGGTACGGTTATCATGCGTAAAAATTGTTTTGGTACCAGCTCTGATAGGGGGGATAAGTTCCGCTCCAGAGTATTGTCTGTGATTGAAACCTGTAAGAAGCGTGGTTTATCTGCGCTCGAAGTTATCTCTGAAATTGTTACGGCTGTAACACAACGTAAACCTTATCCAGATGTGTTTAACCTCACCAGCGATTAGTCAATACTACGCTGGTGAATGGTTACTAACAATAGAGCCTGCTAACTTTAAACAAGCCTTAGAAACAGTGGTTTCCGCACAGTTTTACCAAATGTCTCTGAATTTAAAAAATGTGGCTCCTCTATATTTGAAAAGTGTTCCACCAATACTCCACCACTTAGGTGGGGGTGGGGCATTGGTGGAACACTAATAGCAAATAAAGAAAATCAAAGAAAGACGATGAAGCCATAAATGTATGGTTATATTAGATATTCTAACTTTGTTTGGTGTTTGTCTTTCTTTATTTTACCTCCCTATTTGCCAATACAGAAAGTGTAAAAGCCCATGATGACTGGTATTCCAGCCCACCTTGGAGGCACACGGATAACAAAGTTGAAAAATTGCGCCGCCAAGGTGATATTGGGGATGGTAACTGAAAGACCGTTTTGATGCTAAAACTATCTTTAGCCTACGGGCAAATCTATTCGATATTTTGAGATTTGTTTGTTGAATACAGCCACACCTTGATCGGGAAGTTTATCAGCAAAATCGGTTTCTAAACGGAATCGAGTTTCAGAATAATCATGCCAATCAACATCACTGGTGTAACCGTGTAAATCTGAAAATACCTTAGTCAGCGTTCTAAATTTCCCCATTCTTGTTGCCTGTCGTAGTCCGTTCAAATAACTTTCTCTATGAACGGTCGGGACAATAATTTTATATTGCTCTGCGTTGACCAGTTCTGCATTCATCATTATTCGAGATACTCGTCCATTACCATCATCAAAAGGGTGGCATTCTGAAATTAAAAACTGCATGAAAATAGCCCGTGGTAAACCTTGCTCTAGACTTTGGTAAATAGGAAAGGCTTGTGCAATCGTTCCTTCAACTTGCTCTGGAGAAACAAAAACGGAATCTCCAGCTTTATTGGTATTGAATTTTAATTCTCCCGGCCTTTTTTCTGGTCGTGCAGCCATGATCAGTTTGTGCCTTTGAATGAGTAGATTCATTAACTCATCAGGGTTATTGGGAACGGTCACCATTTCTGTGTAATCTTGTACCACATCAAACACTGCCATAACATCATGGCTATCTTGATGACGATGGTTTATCTCGCTTTTTTCAAAGATAATTTTTTCAGCCTCATCAATCTCAAATTCGGTGCCTTCAATGTAATTAGAAAAATAGCTTTCGAAAAAAGATAAATGCCGCCAACTGGCACTGTTATACATATATGGTCGTGATACCAAATGACATTGGTTTAAATAATCCGCTAATGATTTAAAAAGTTGTAGGCGATGAGGATCAAAGGGCTCTTTTTTAGCAACTGCAATGGCTCTTTCTGTTGAAAGTGCCTCCACAGGTTGAGTTGATAAAATAGCACCTATCAGGCTTTGCAAAGTGCTGAACTCTTTTTCCATATCTAATGCTTTGCAGTGTTCACTGGCTTGATCTCTAATACGATTTAATTCTTGTTCGCCATATCGCTCAAGCAGTCGGCAAAGCTCTTTTTCTACCCAATCTTTTCCAAGTGACTTTACTGATGCTACATCTTTATGGCTGATTTGTAGATTTTCTAACAAGTAGCGCACAGGGCTGCTTCTAAACACATTAGGTTGAAAAGGCTCTTTTAAAATATCTGTATTTCCCGGTAACACTTCAATAGTGAGTAAATCACTAATTTTTATTTTCTTTCTGATCTTGGTTTGAGCTGTAATGTAAACCACATTATTAGATGGAAGTAATGACACTGCTGTTGAGTGAGAAACGAGAGCATCTGGATAAAGAAAATCAATAATTTGATACCACCTACTCTGAATCAATGAGGGGATTTCATCCCAGCTGGCATCAGTATAAATACCCGCTCTAATTCGCTTTAAAGCGCCATTGCTTACAGCGTGTGAAAGCTTTTTGGACTCAGCGGTATTACTGGCAAAGATTAATTGAGACATGATGATTTACGAAAAATGAGATATAAAAATACATTTTAGTGAAAAACTAGATATAAACAATATTTAAAAGGAATAATTTATGAAAAACTAGAGATAAAAAAGCTTGTTTACGAAAAAACAGATACAAAAATTGATATATAAGGACAATAAATAGAGTTTTTAAGACATTTTGTCCTAATCGTGTCCTTATTATAAGGATAAATAGATAACTCCTCCAATTACCGCATTTAATACTGACACTTTTTTATTGCTCGGTTAACATAGTGGCAAGTCAAATCAAAATCTCCTCACTTACATGGAAAGTAGGCTATCTATTTGTCGTATCTGTGTTCGCAATAGCTATTGTTATTGATCACTTTCAAGGGAAATGGTTTAACAATCACTTTACCCAATGGGTTGTAGAGGTAGTTGAACTGATTGAAAGTCCTCAAATAGCTGATAGAAAACCAATATTACCAGTAGACCATCAGCTCAGTGAAAACATCACTGCATCTCAATACGAACAATCAAATCTTGAGCCGATTAAACGAGAGGTGGTTCCTGAATATCAGAATACTAGTGTTCATTACCAAGATGAAAACAATTATTTCGAGCAACATTCGAGTGTATGTTCAACTGCTGAATTAACGGCTCAGCAAAAACAGCGAAGAAAACAAGCTCTCAAAGAAGATCTTGTGTTTTCTTGGATAGATGACAATGGCATTACTCACTATTCCAATACATTATTTGGTGCCAGTGATGACGCTCAATTACTTGAGCAATATCAGACACAATTAGAGCCATTTGAATTATCAGTGAGTAGCTCTAAATCCTTACCTCGCCATTTTGAAGATAAGGTAATTGTTGGGTTTAAGAAAATTTATCACATCCTCAGCCTTTATCTTGATAAACAGCATTTGCGTGAAGTTGCCGTAAATTTAACTTTTGCACACTCTAAGCGTGAGTATCAATCCATTCAAAGATCTAAAGCACCGAATTTAGGGCAAAGTCAGGGTTTTTATACCTCTAACGGTAACTATGCCGCCGTGTGGTTCAAAAACTCAAAACAAGCACAGCAAACGTAACCATTCACCAAGCCCCTCTTGTTTTTTGTGAAACAAGTCACTTGATCTAACATTGTTACTTGAACGATCTTTTTATGGTGTTTTTATGTACACATGAAAAAGAAAAAATGCTTCGAGAA
>NZ_JAFEUN010000207.1 GCF_016900895.1 Parashewanella hymeniacidonis | reverse complement strand
GTTTTGTAGTGAAATTGATGCAAAATCTAAGAAATCTTGCTTTTGGGGTACGGCTCTGAATTTTGCGTAAATCAGATGCCGTACATTTAAACTCTTGAAATGGATTTTTTCAGAACCGACTAAGTAGAAAGCCAAAAGCTATCACTCACTGCGTTGCTAGAAAATGTTTTTCGTCAAAAAATGATACGATATAATGGTGAAAATTATTTTATTAATTGAATAGGAAGTAATAGATGATAAAACGATCCGGGTTTACATTGATTGAACTTGTCGTCGTGATGGTCATCCTTGGTATTTTAGCGATAATAACTGCGCCTAAATTTTTGAGCTTGTCGTCAGACGCAAAAATTAATGTAATAAATCAAATAAAGGCGTCAGCGAAAGCCGCTAACGATCACATTCAAGTGTTTTCAAAACTTCCGAATCATGCGCCTCATCCCTCACCAAATCATGCTAACCGCAATGACATATCTGTTATCACTATCGACAATGAAGATTTTTTACTCAAATGCGGGTTCCTTGATGATCGCAATTTAGTTAAACGTCTGCAGTTGTCCAGTGATAATATTTTTGTTGCGTATGAAGGTGATGACAAAGCTTACTTTGGTTTTGAAGCATCGAATATTCAAAGTAACCAATGCTATTTTATGTATCAACAATCATACACCAGTGAGCGACCGACAATTTGTAATTCTAGTGCACCAAACTATCAACCCGTTTATCAAGTCGTAACCACGGGTTGCTAAATAATGAACCCGAGTTTTCTTTTGAATTAAACTCTTCTATGATGCCTTTCATCTTAAGTGACTTATGGAACACTGATGGCGCTTTTTAATCCTAAATTTTTTTGCGGTTTTTTTCTCTCAGTAATCTCGTGTTCGACGCTATCTTCTCCACTACCCAAACTACCTGAACCTGTAGCCAATAACGCTGTAGCAAAAGTAACTGTCGATAAGCAAGATTATCTGCTTAGCTTTATGGGACTTGCTAAAGGTAAAACGGATAATGATGTACATAACAAAGCGTGGGCATTAGCGGTAAAAGCAGATACCGATTGGCAAGTCGTATCAAACAGCAATACGGCTAAATGGCAAACATTACCCCCTGTGCCTCATATTGAAGCATTGAAAGGTCGCTTAGCTTCGATAGCCATCGGCATTAAAGACACCGCTTATATCTTTGGTGGTTACACCGTGGCCGCCGATCACACTGAAGTGAGTACCAAAGACAATTATAAATTCGATATAAAAACTCAGTCATACCAACGAATTGCCGATATGCCGGTTGCGGTAGATGACACTACCGCTATCAATTATCAAGATCGCTATATCTATTTATTCAGTGGCTGGCATCAAAGTGGCAACGTCAATCTCGTGCAAGTGTACGACACTCAAACCAACACCTGGGCACAAGCAACGCCTACATCTATCCCAGCGACGTTCGGACTTGCAGCTGGCGCAGTAGACCGTTCATTGGTGTTGTGTGACGGTGTAAAAGTCACTGCATTAGAAAATCAAAAACGTACGTTCGAATCTTCACCAAAATGCTTGTATGGTTTGATCGACGAACAAGACCATTTAACCATTCATTGGCAAGCGATTCCACACTTTATAACCCCATTATCAGCCACGAAATCCACACCCGATATTGGCTATTATCGTATGGCGGCAGTTGGTGTCCCAGACGCCAACAATGCTGGTCAAATCGTGTTTATTGGTGGCAGTGATAACCCATACAACTATAACGGCATTGGCTATAACGGCAAGCCAAGTGAACCTTCCGCTTGGATGAACCGTTTTGATTTGACGACGCATCAATGGTTAGTACCACAAAAACTACCACAAGCTACAATGGATCATCGAGGGTTGATTCTTTACAACGAAAGTTTGATCCGTATCGGTGGCATGACACAAAACCAACAAGTTACTGATAAGGTCTTC
This sequence comes from Parashewanella hymeniacidonis, assembly GCF_016900895.1. Lineage (GTDB taxonomy): Bacteria > Pseudomonadota > Gammaproteobacteria > Enterobacterales > Shewanellaceae > Parashewanella > Parashewanella hymeniacidonis. The sequence continues at coordinate 1,468 of NZ_JAFEUN010000207.1, read as the reverse complement.
GTCGATCCTGTACAAAATCTGCGTTACAAATAGCCTCAATATAAGTCATCGTCAAAAGGACACACCATGAAATTAGAAATGATCTGCACCGGTGAAGAAGTGCTCGCAGGACAAATTATTGATACTAATGCCGCTTGGGTTGCAGATACTCTCATGGATCAAGGGATTGAAATGCAAAGGCGCATTACCGTCGGTGATCGCCTTGAAGATTTGGTTGATGCTTTTATTGAGCGCAGCAAGCACGCTGATGTCATTATTGTCAATGGAGGTCTTGGGCCCACCAGTGATGACATGTCTGCCGAAGCGATGGCGCTCGCTAAAGGCGAAGCACTCATTGAGAATAAAGAATGGAGTCAACGACTCAGAGAATGGTTTGCCAAAAATAATCGCCCAATGCCTGAAAGTAACTTAAAGCAAGCCATGTTACCTGAGTCAGCCATTATGGTAAACAATCCTGTGGGTACAGCTTGTGGGTTCAGGGTTAAACTCAATAATGCATGGCTATTCTTCACACCTGGAGTGCCGTTCGAACTCAAGCACATGATCCATGAGCAATTTATTCCGTTTATTAAGCAAGCCTTTAAGATTGAAGATAAGGTAAAACTCAAAAAATTACTGACATTAGGCGCTGGTGAGTCAGCACTCGCTCAAGAACTCGAGAAACTGGATGTACCCGCAGGTATAACCATTGGTTATCGCTCTTCAATGCCACATATTGAAATCAAGTTATTTGCTCGTGGTGAAATAGCTATTACAGCGTTGCCACAATTCACTGACACTGTAAAAGTTTGCTTAGGTGAAAGTGTCGTTGCCGAAGATGTACCTACTTTGGCTGAAGCCATACATTTACAACTACTCAACTCAGATTTTACTTTAGCGTTAGCTGAGTCTTGTACTGGCGGCATGCTTGCGAGTCAACTAATCGATTTTGCTGGCAGCTCAAAATATCTAGCGCACTCGGTAATCAGTTACAGTAATCAAGCCAAGATGCAACTATTAGGCGTACCAACGACAACATTAGAAAGCCATGGTGCCGTATCAATACCAACAGTCGAAGCGATGGCAGAAGGGGCTAGGAAAGTACTCGATAGCGACTTTGCCTTAGCCACAAGCGGCATTGCAGGCCCTGATGGTGGCAGCGACGACAAACCCGTTGGTACAATTACGATTGCGCTTGCTTACCGTGGTGGTGTTGAAAGTCAAATCTTACGTCTGCCAAGAAGATCGCGTAACTTAGTCCGTAAACTTACCTGCGCTATTGCCTATGATATGTTGCGACGTAAATTAAATGATGAGGTTGTAATCGCCAACTACGCATCATATTTTAGGATTGAACAATAATCATACATCGAGTAGGGTGAGGCATCACTGCCTCATCCCTCTCACAGAACCGTACGTACGGTTCTCGTATACGGCTCCTGCTTAATTCTATTCAGTTACTTCGTACTGAACACATATCCCGTTTGTA
>NZ_JAFEUN010000206.1 GCF_016900895.1 Parashewanella hymeniacidonis | reverse complement strand
TCTAAGCGAAAAATATCTGAGTTAAGGCGGTTAACAAATAGCAATTTTCACTACAACAGCACTTGAAGCAAATTTATAGCACGAACCACCATAAATGTAATCATTAGGTCTGTTTTGTTATAAGGACGTCCATCGTTACCATTTTTAGGCAACAAAATTTCTTCGAAATTTACAAAGGCACTGGATTCCCACTTCCGTGGGAATGACGATATTATTTTGAATTTAATTCATGAAATCCAGCAAGGTTTGGGGCAAAAGCTACTTAGCGTAACCAACTGATACAAGGGAAATTCACCTATTAACTATTATTCTCACTTAATGTGAGTCGGGGCATTATGTTTGCAATCTCATTCTCACATAATGTGGTCTCATTATCATTTAATCTGGGGTTTGGGCTTAGACCCCCTAGCTGAAATTTATCTAAAGCCTGACAACAAAGAAGAGTGTGCTGGCAAAATTAGAGACATTGTGGCCAAATTTATTAAGGCAGAATTTCAGGTGATATTGACGGTTATGGAAGATGACGATAACAAGTATGCCAATATAATCTCTCAAGGCAATGATGCTAATAATGTCACATTGTAATTCTTATTAGAGCCGTACTCACGGCTCTAACTGCTTCACATCAATTGGTTAGTTCCATATAGCGGTGGTAATACTCTCTATATAGCGGTGACTTCATAGGGTCTTCTACTGACTCTGTAATGCTCGTTTTGTAGCGAAGAAGATCTATTATATCCTCAGTGCTTTCATTAAGGTATTTTTGAACCTCTTCATCTGTAGGTGTGTATTTTTTTAGACCATGAAGCTCTGAAGCAAGATATGCTGTGTTTGGCCTTGCTTGCCCACGCCCACGCCCACGCCCAGTATGAGCGTTATATTTTTTTAAAAGACTATAAAACAAAGTCTTATTCTTTACTTCAGCAATAGAGGTGTGAGTGGACTTTTCAAGAATTCCCAAGGCGAGGTTTCTGATGTTTTTAAGAAATACCGACTCTTCCATTTCTAGATTCAAAACTTCTATTGCTGTGTCAACTATGGCTTCGTCCATTTTCCAATTTCGAATACATAATTGCGATACTTCAACTAGCCCCTTATAGATGTTTTTTAGCTCAGCTTTAATGCCCTCTGAAGTCTTTTGGCCATTGTCTTCAGCCTCTTCTATTTCCACTTTAAGAGCGCTAAAGCTTGAATTTAGCTTAGCTTGAATTTCATTGATTTTGCCCCTTTCTGATTGTTCAGCCGCAATAACGATATTGAGTTCAATATGGTTATTATTTACTACATTCACTAAATTTCTCATCGACTTACCTCAAGTTAAAAAAAAGGCCGCAAACAGGGGTCTCATGACTAAAAGAACATTTTTTCTCGCAGGCTCTTGAAAGCTTTGGTATGACTGGGCTAGAAAGAAAAAATCGATTTTTATACCGTCTTAGAGGTTAATTGCAACTTATTGTATTTATTTTGATTTAACATATTTGCATTTTTCATAATAAATTTACATAACAATTTATTTTAAATTATGAGGCAAACTTTGAGGGGATATCAAGTTTTGGTGAGGTAGCTATAAAGGGGGTCTAAGCCCAAACCCCAGATTTTTTTCCTCGCCAGTACGGATTAGCTGTAGTCACTTGAACTTCTAACACTTTTGCATCAACAAACTGGCTCACTTTTGGACATTTTCGTGTTAGAAGATTTGCTCTAACCACTGAATTTCTGATTACTCAAAGTATGAATAAGCTCTAAACCTATGGCTAATTTCTGTTGGCCACTACATATCGATTCCTGATCGTCCGAATAGTATCACCAAGGATGAGTTTATCTTCAGGAAAATCTAAAACTACATTGATAATATCTGCCATAGCTTGATTGCTGAATCTAAACCCGATAGGCAGCTGATTTAATTCATCAAAATTGGCGTCAAACGCAAGAACAAAATCTTTATGATCTGACGCTCTTCCATTTAGTACCGCATCAGGGATTTCAAGATGTTGTGGTATTGGTTGAAGCTCTTCAAACTCACCAATCGCTTCTACGACATCAGCCCGTGAAGGCCAGTATTTAAGATCATATTGATACGCCAGACTTTCAAGCTCATTTTTAACGTAAGCCCCGAAAAGATAGTTATGATTTCCTCATTGCAACAACGAATCGACTGCTGTTTGATAATCATGCCGGCAAAAACCAGATAACTCATACAATTCACTCTGGCGTCTTAGCATACCGACCAGGCGACATGAGACCTCTGAGATATCTTCTTGTAATTTGAGTAGCTCACGCCTATTGGTTCTAGCTTGGATAAACTCTTCCATTGCAAAATCAGCGCTCATCCAGATATGTTCCAATGTCAACCAAACAGCTTCAGCATTTGGCCTTTCTGATTCAGAAAGGATTGCTAGTTTGTCAGCGTAGCCAAACTTATTAATTAGCTCGTTGAACACCCTTTCAAGGTTTGATGCCTGATCAATCATCCGTTGCATGAGTGGCCAGCGGGTCATCCAAATTTTTTCCTCTCGGTTATCTTCAAGTTCCCTTTCTATCAATAGTTCGGACAGTTTTATGAACTGAGCTTAATTATACCCGTGATCATTGAAGATGCGACTTTTTCAAACAAAGACTTGAAATTATCTGTAAAGAGATCATCATACAGCCATGATTGAAATATCCTTAACCAATGAAGAAAAGCAATTACTAGAATCACGGCATAAATCGTCAAGTGATAGTCGTGAGTGTGACCGACTTAACAACCACCGTCTGAAAGACGGTGGGTTACACTATGTGGGCTGAAAGCCCGCTCCTCAACTCCATCACTCTAAATCAAAGTTATCTTCATCTTTTCGCTGAAAGTGATGTTCTAGATATTCAGCAATCATGTCTTTGGTTAACTCTCCTGCCGTAACACAAAAGTAACCTCTAGCCCAAAAGTGTTGCCCCAATATCTCTTTTTTATTAATGGGTACTCATTTAATAACTTGGTGGATGTTCTGCCTTTGATTCTTTTCATTATCTCAGCTGGGGCTAACTTTGGCGGTGCAGAGACTAGAAGATGAACATGATCCTTACTCACAACACCACGTAATATCTCTATTTCAAGATATTCGCAAACCTGCCTGACTAAATCCCTAACTCTCACACCTACATCCCCTAAGAGAACTTTGTATCGATACTTCGTTACCCATACGAAGTGATACTCAATTTTATATTTGGTGTGAGAACTATGCCTGTATCTCATATAAGCATCATAAAGCCAACTTCTAGCTAAAAGCTACCCGTCTGAAAGACGGGGGTTTTAGACCACGTTGCGAGACTAATAAAAGTCGTTCTACTATGTTCTGAAAGCTGGTCATTTTCTTTGATTGCTCAAGCGTTACGGATAGATAAAACCACAGTTAAACGTCATCTTGATGACTATCAAGCTCAAGAAAAACTAAA
>NZ_JAFEUN010000205.1 GCF_016900895.1 Parashewanella hymeniacidonis | reverse complement strand
ATAAAATCAACGAAGAAGTCACTTCGTTTTTTAATCAAGTCATGCAAATGGATACTTTCACTTTACGACAAGAGGCTATTTTAGCTGGAAAGTATCCATAATTTCAGGTGAAAATGAACTCCGTAACTTGAGTTTTAATAAAGCACTTTTTATACGTGAACTCTATCGGACTATACTTATAGTTCATCAATTTCAACTGGTGCTTTCATGAAACGTGATTTCAAATATCTCCAACAAAATAGCGAGTTAACCCTTAGGCAAGGGGTTGAGGAATACACTGCAGGTTACGAACACTTAAATAAAAATGACGGTGAAAGCGAAGCCAGCCGATGGTTTTTTTGTCATGATTGTACTCATGTGATATTTGGTACCATTCCGTTTCAGCTTAGAGGAGAGTCAATCAATGATGTACTAACTCTTTGTGGTACAGATATGACGATAAAAAAATATCTTAAGTTCTTTGAATTTGTGGATTATGACGTAGTGCTTAAAAGCTATGTAAAGCGTTATAAAAGTAAATTCAAAGTCTATTTAAAGTTAGCTTCTTTAATTCCAATTTGCGTTGTAGCGATTAACCGAGGCCTAAGAATGAAAAAGAAATGGCAATGGTTTGAACCTGAGCAATATTTAGATATTCCTTTATGGAAAGTGCGCCAGGATTTTGGGATAAAAGTTATTGGTCCTTATAAGTAAAATTGTAATTTCAAAGTTTATTTCATTAACCTTAAAATGTTTTGGTTAACATTTGTTCTTTTTTTAAAACATTTTTATATAACAAAGCCCTTTTAGTACTATTTGTTATAAAGATCTCTCTGCTAATATCGCACCCCATTTTTACATATAACCAAATTTTATCTCTGGGGTCACATGCGCATTACATCTTTAGCAATGGCTATTAGCCTTGGTGTTGCTTCAATACCAAGCATTGCAACAGCCTATGAAACGTCTTCTATTGAAAAAATCACTGTTGTCGGTTCACGCATTGCTGTGCGTAGTGAAACCGATACTATTTTACCTGTAGATGTGATCAGTGGTGAACAACTGCAAGCCACAGGTCTTCTTGAAACATCTAAAGCATTACAATATGCAATACCAAGTTTTAGTTTTCCAACATCAGCGATTACTGACGGAACTGATGCCGTTCGTCCTGCAAGCTTGCGAGGCCTGTCTCCCGATCACACTTTAGTGTTAGTAAATGGCAAACGTCGACATGGTAGCGCTTTGGTTCATACAAACGGTACTGTGGGTAAAGGCTCTTCAAATGTCGATTTGAATGCAATTCCTTTAACATCAATCAAGCGTATTGAAGTTTTACGTGATGGTGCAGCAGCGCTTTACGGTTCAGATGCAATTGCTGGTGTGATCAACATTGTGTTAAAAGACAGTGCGCAAGGTGGTGAATTAGAGCTAACTACAGGTCAAACTTATGAGGGTGACGGCGAACAAGTTCGTTTTGGCTGGAACCAAGGTTTTGATTTAGGTGGGAATGGCTTTATCAACACCAGCCTTGAGATTCATGACAAAAGTTCTACTGATCGTTCAGGTGTGTATAACCGCGCTTTTTATCCTACATTACCTGATGGCAGCCAAGATCCTAGAGAAGAAACCGTAAATAAAGATGTATTTGAAATTGGCGATGCTGATTTTAGAAATTATGCTTTCATGTTGAACGGAGAATACGCACTTTCAGAAGATGCTTCTTTGTATGCTTTTGGTGGCGTAAGTGATCGTAAAACAAGTTCAGGTGCTTTCTTCCGACGCCCTGCTGATAGCCGTAATGTATTAGAAGTATACCCTGATGGTTTTCTACCAAAACTAGAGCCTGAAGTACTAGATGCTTCACTTTATGTAGGTACTAAATTTACCGCTGCTGAATGGGACTTTGATATCTCAGTTGGTCATGGCACAAATGAATTTGAATACCATGTAGCTGAAACCATTAATGCTTCATACGGTCCATCAAGCCCTAATGAATTTTATGCAGGCACATTATCGACTCGTGAAACCAACATCAGCGTTGACGCTTCAAACAGTTTCGATTTTTTCAATGATTCTGAGCTAGGTTTAGCTGTAGGTGTTAACTACCGTCGTAACGCTTATGAGATTGAAGCTGGTGAATTAGGTTCATACGACAGAGGTGATTACCAAGGTAAATCTGGTGGTAGCCAAGGTTTCACTGGTTTTACACCAGAATCTGAAGTTAATGAAAGCCGCAACAACAAGGGTGTGTACGTACAAGCTGAAAACCAATTAACCGATGATTTTAATTGGACTGCTGCATTACGTTATGAGAACTATTCTGACTTTGGTTCAAACACCAGTGCTAAGCTTTCTGCTCGTTATGATTTAACTGACTCTTTGGCATTCCGTGGCTCTATTGATTCAGGCTTCCGTGCACCAAGTGTTCAGCAACTTTATTATACGAGTATTTCTACACAGTTTAATTTAAACCCTGCTACGGGTATTCTTGAGCCGCAAGAAACGGGTACATTCAATACTGTTAGTGATATTACCCATGCACTGGGTGGTGGTGATTTAAACCCTGAGAAGTCTCGTTCAGTAACAGCGGGTATTGTGTTTAATAACCATGATGGCTTCAGCGTAACGCTAGACGCTTATCAAATTAAACTAGAAGACCGCATTGTGCTTTCTGGCACAGTTAATGATGAAACTTCTCCTGAAGTTGCTGCTATTTTAGCAAACACGGCTGCAGAAAATGCTCGTTTCTTCGTTAATGGAGTAGATACGACAACTAAAGGTTTAGAGCTTGTTGCTTCACAAAAGGTTGAGACTCAAAACTTTGGTGAATTTGATTTCAGCTTAGCTTATTCATATAAGAAAACTGAGATAGATAGCATTCATTTGCCGGGAGTGCTTAGCGGTACTGAAGATGACTTATTTGACCGTCGTGAACGCGTAAGAATGACCGAGGCGACCCCTGCAAACACAGGTAACATTGGTTTTACTCACTCTTATGGTGACTTGACGACTACGGTTAGAGCAAATTACTTTGGTTCATACACGATTGGATATTCAGCTGCAAATGTTGAGTTTGGTGGTAAATGGACTATGGATGTTGCGGCTCATTACCAACTTACTGATGATCTAAGTTTATCTGCGGGTGTTCAAAACTTATTTGATACCTACCCAGATGAGCGCCCTGAAGATAATCGCTTCTTTGGTAACTTTGTATACCCACAAGCAAATGCACCGTTTGGGTTCAATGGTGGTTACTATTATTTGACCGCTAAGTACAAATACTAAGCAAATCATAAACGTTCATTGTGTTTGAAATAAACCAGCAGTTTTGCTGGTTTATTTTTGGCTCATATCGTAATTCAAACTGCTCTGATAAACTTGCTTGAGCGTTTGCCTTTGAGATTCTTTTCAAAATGGAAATTTTCAGCATAGTTAACCTGATTAGCAACAAGAAATGCTACGAA
>NZ_JAFEUN010000204.1 GCF_016900895.1 Parashewanella hymeniacidonis | reverse complement strand
TGTAAACACTTTGCGACGATACTTTGGTACCCATACAAAGTGATACATTAATCGGTAAACGTGATGTGAATTTCTTTGAAGCTCCATATACAGGATAATATAGACTGGGAGCCGCCCAGTCTAAACTATCCAGCACGGGGGCAAGCCTCCGAGATTTTCGCTCCGCTCGTTAAATCAGGAAAAGGGCTAGCGCCAGTAACATGATAGAAATGTGTACTTCCTGATTTGTTACTCATTAAGTGATCAACATGTAGACAACTTTTATTGAAAGAGTATTCATCTAAAAAATCCCCTTTACTCAACCCATTACGTGCTGTACTTTCAGCATTAAAGTAATTCTGCCTTTCTAGCGTCACGCCATATCTTGAAAAATTTAACTCAATAAGGCATCATAAATCAATGCCTTTGAAGATCGTAAAGTTATGCTTTGAGTCGAAGGTATAACACGTCTTTTAATTCAGAACGTTTGTGCTTAAGTTCATTAAAATATTCATCTGCAACGGGGACTTTATCCAACTCCAACTCTCTGATCTCTACATCAAGCTTGTGATAATCATCGGCCATTTTTTTAAAGTCATTATCATTTTTTGAAAGTGAAATAATCTTATCTTTATGCTCTGAAAAATCATGGAGTAATGAATGATCTTCTCCTAACATTGACTTACCTCTCTAATTCATCAATTGATGGCGAACCATTATTAACATTTGTTCGTCATTTGTTTGGGCAACACTTATCCAATATTTGCCTTTTCGTCACAAATCAGAAAGAGTAATTATTCATAAACTATGGCTTGATAATATATAGCCTAGAAAACATCCCATGTAGGCTCAGTAATAACGGTAAACCCATCAACGTCCTGCATATGACGGTCAAGGTGAGCTTTTTGCTTTAACAATGGAAACTCATTGTTCAAATAGCGACGATGAGCAAGTTTGGCATGGGTTGTAGAAGAATTAAGGTACGCAGGAATATCCATTATGCGTTTTAAATAGTTAACTGATTTCGAAGAGTAACAGTTAGCTTGCTGAGCTTTATCCGCAATAGGATCGTAAAGCGTTTTCATAAAACTTTCTATTGAAGCTTCATCTTTCCATAACGCTAAAATCACCGCCGTATCTTTAGTCCAGTCGCCTAGTTGGAAGATAAAACCATCAGCCGCATTTGTTTGTTTCCAATATTGTTGACCTACTGAAAACTCGGTTCTATTTCTTGGTGGAACTTGGCACTTGATGAGTTTGGCCAACACGGCAGTCCTTGATAAAACGAAATTGTATTTAGGTGCTAATGGTGAAAATATTTCCACTACATCTATAGCCATTAACCGAATGTGCATTTTTGAATTAATATTGCATTTTTATCACGAGCTATATTTTGCCAACAACATCTGATGCCCTGACAGAACAGGGCAAGATCGCGAATGTTTTTTAAGCAGTTAGCAACTTAAATTTGACCGAGATCTCAGTTTATGACCTTATACTTCCTTTTGCGGAAGTACACCATGAACTTAGAATTATTTTTTCAAATTTTCGGTAAGCTAGATGATGAGTGCCAAGCTTCAAAAGTTACTTACTCCCTTTTTGACATCTTATTTACTAGTCTTTGCGCCGTCATCGCAGGGGCTGATGGCTGGAAAGATATTCAGGAATATGCCGAAGGTCATTTAGATTGGTTTCAAAAGAATGGTTTTCTGAAAGATGGAGTTCCTGTTGACGATACAATAGCAAGAACCATTGCCAGAATTGAGCCTGAGCAGTTTAATCAGTGTTTTGTTGAGTGGATGCAAGCCGTAAATCGTTTATCAAAAGGTGAAATAATTGCGATTGATGGCAAGACCCTAAGAGGCTCCTATGACCGTGACGACCGCCGTTCAACGCTACATATGATTAATGCGTTTGCCTGTAAAAACAAAATGGTGTTAGGCCAAGTCAGTACAGACGTCAAATCCAATGAAATTACGGCGATTCCAGAGCTCATTCAACTTTTAGATATAAAAGGGGCTTTAGTCTCTATTGATGCAATGGGATGCCAAAAGGAAATCGCTAAAGCCATCGTCAGAAAACAAGCTGATTACTTGCTTGCCGTTAAGGGGAATCAAGAATCATTGCATCGTGAATTACAGGAGCAGTTTGATGACTTTCGTTGCACTGCACAAACAGAGAACTTAGTTATAGAAAAGAACCGTAGTCGGCTTGAAGCAAGGGCTTGTAAGGTATTATGTGCAAAAGAAGTTGCGAAAAATTTTCCTGATTGGCCAAAACTGAAAACGGTTGGTGTCAGCATGGGATACCGACAAGAAAAAGGAAAAGAGCCAAGCTTAGAGTATCGTTATTACATCAGCTCAGCAGAGCTTACAGAAGAACAGTTTTCCGAGGCAGTACGAGCACATTGGGCTGTTGAAAATAGCCTGCACTGGGTACTAGATCTTAGTATGAATGAGGATAGATGTCAGATATATAAGGACAATAGTGCCGAGAACTGTGGGATATTAAGACAAACGTCTTTGAATATGTTGAGAAAAGAGAAAACAAAAGCCAGCATCCCGACAAAAAGAAAACGAGCTTGGATGAAAACAGATTATCTTGAAAAGGTTTTGAAGGCAGGGTTAACCGAAGTGAACAAAACTTAAACACTCACGTGGTTGCCCTGACCCTACTATATCTTCTTGCACAAAAGAATTAAAAGAGTAGAATTAATCGCACAACGATGCGCATCACGCTACACTTTACCGTGATCAAATCATTTAGACATAAAGGTCTAAAAAGATATTTTGAGACTGGTAATAAATCCGGAATTCAAGCAAAGCATGAAAGAAAGATACGGATGCAGTTAGCGGCAATAGATACCGCTATCGAAATTGATGACCTCAATTTACCAGGGTTCAAATTACATCCCTTAAAGGGGAATCGTGACGGTATTTGGTCAATTACAGTAAACGGCAACTGGCGCATTACTTTTGAATTTATCGATGGCAATGCTTACATACTTAATTACGAGGATTACCACTAATGACTATGCAAAACCCTCCTCACCCAGGTGAGTTTATCTATGATATTTATCTTGAGCCTTCTGGGTTGAGTTGTCGTTTTCTTGCAAAAAAACTCGATGTAGCATCATCAACGTTAAGTAGAGTACTTAAAGGTCAGAGTGCTATATCACCAGAAATGGCACTGAGATTATCAAAAGCTTTAGGCAGAAGCCCTGAAAGTTGGCTCGCTATGCAAGATAATTATGATTTATGGCATGCAAAGCAAAATCTTAATTTATCCAATGTGCAGCCTCTTGAGTTCGCTTTAGCATGAGTATGAGTATGTTTTATCATCTAAAGCGTAAACCAGAAAAAGATAAATTAGACCAGAGCAAGATCGCGAACGTTTTTTAAGCAGTTGACAACTTAAATTTGACCGAGATCTCAGTTTGTGATCTTATACTTCCTTTTACGGAAGTACATTATGAACTTAGAATTATTTTTTCAAA
>NZ_JAFEUN010000203.1 GCF_016900895.1 Parashewanella hymeniacidonis | reverse complement strand
CTTTTTCCTCAACATATCATGGCGCATTGTGACGCCGAAGAGGAGTGGGGAGAGTCCATACCATTATGATACCTGAAGATGCTCGATTTCAGCGAGAATGCACAACTTGTTAATCAAGGTGACGGTGTGCCGCAATAGTGAGCTATTGTTAGCACTGGCAACGAAGAGTAACACGCTGTGCAACTCTTACTGCGTGGACTTCTCAGCGCCAATTCTTCTTTGTTACATTAGCTCGAAAGAATCCCGATATTCCTTCGCTAATGCGCCTCAAAGAATTGGCGCTGAAAAAGTCCTGAAACATGCATCTTCAGCTATCATGGGTATAAGTCATGTAAAATTGTGAGTTCGAATGCGCTTTATTTTGAAGACCGCCAGCACGACGAAGGGCAGTGCTGGAAAGCAAAAGGTAAAGGATATAAAGACCAATCTGAAGCATTAGAATGGTGCGAGCAAACCGTAGATGATTATCTCTCTAGTCGATACTTATTTGGCCATACCATAACTTATTAAATTCAATCAGAAAAATGTCCTAGTTAGAATCACATATTTTACTGAAAGAAGGTACATTAAACAGTGATGTACCTTTTGTCTTTTTGAACTGTTATTTGCTGAATTAAATCAGTGTGATATATCAGTTTAGAAAGTTTATATTAAAGTCACTGTCATTAAAATTCATGTTAATGCGCTTAAACCTTCTTTTTACTGAAACATAGTTTTCACTTTGATTCCTTATAAAGGTGAGCATCTTTTCGACAATTGTCGCAAAGAACTTACTGGAAATTACACAAGGAATTCAACATGAAAGCAAAATTGTCTTTGCTTGCATTAGTGCTAGGAGCCAATGTTTCAGCACTTCATGCCGCAGATGAACTCATTATTTCAGAGTATATTGAAGGCTCGAGTAATAACAAAGCCATTGAGATTTATAACCCAACCGCAGAAGACATTGATCTAAGCTCGTATTCACTCAAGATGTACTTTAACCGAAATACGTCTGTTGGCCTTTCGATTGATCTTGATGGGGTTATAGAATCTAACGGTGTTTTCGTAGTGGGACACTCAGAAGCTTCCTCAGAGATAAAGGCTGTAAGTGATCAGATCAACGGATCTGGTTGGTTTAATGGCAATGATACGGTTGCGATATTTTATAACGAAGATGTCATTGATAGCATTGGTAAAGCTGGTGAAAGTATTGAGTGGGGGAGTGGTTTAACTTCGACAAAAGACAACACGCTTCGTCGTGACTCAGAAAATCTTATAAACGATACTGACATTAATGATGAAGTGACGTTAGATACATGGTTGGGTTTTGAGAAGGATGACTGGAGCGACTTAGGTAGGTTTAATGGCGAAGATATCACGCCACCAGATCCTGAATTAGGTTTGTGTAGTGAAGCATTTTTACCAATCTCTTTGATTCAAGGTAGTGAGGCGTCAAGTCCATTTGTGGGTGACACAGTTACAACTGAAGGCGTGGTAACCAATATTCAAAATGGTTTGAAAGGCTTTTATATCCAAGCAACTGATGAAGAAACGGATGCTGAACCTGCGACTTCAGAAGGGATTTTTGTTTATACCAATTCATCTTCAAACGAGATGAATGTAGGTGACAGAATTCGCATACAGGCACAAGTTGCTGAGTTCTATGGGCTTACTCAGTTAAAGAGCATTGAAGATTATGCGATTTGTTCTACAAATAATGTTTTACCTGCTGCTACTGTCATCAGCTTACCTGTAGACAGTGACAGTCAATTTGAAGCGGTTGAGGGGATGAGAGTCTCATTTTCTCATCCATTAATCGTAAATGATGTTTACAATTTAAGTCGATATGGTGAGCTTGTACTTGGAAGTGAAAGACACTTTATTCCAACACAAGTTGCTCACCCAGGTGAAGCTGCATTAGCAGTAGCAGAAGCAAATGCAAAAGATCGTATTATTTTAGATGATGGTAAGACTTCACAAAATCCAGAAGTGATTCCATACCCAAGCCCTCAACTTTCCGCTAATAACAGCGTGAGAGTCGGTGATTCTATTACTGAATTAACAGCGATTATGCATTATGGGTTTAATCAGTATCGATTAATGCCAGATACGAGCGTTAGTTTCAATCAGAGTAACCCTCGAACTGCAACACCGACACTGGAAGGTGAAGGTAACATCAACATCGCCAGCTTTAATGTTTTGAATTATTTCAATGGTAATGGCGCTGGCGGCGGTTTCCCTACTTCAAGAGGTGCTGATTCAATCAACGAGTTTGAACGTCAACAAGCTAAGATTATTGCAGCACTAAAAACAATCAATGCAGATGTTTTCGGTCTGGTAGAGCTAGAAAATGATGGTTTTGAAGCGAACTCTGCCATAGCCTCGATTGTGGACGCCTTGAATGCTGGTTTAGACACAGGTAGTTATCAATTCATAGCACCTAATGTTTCTACTATTGGTACCGATGAAATTGCAGTTGGGATCATTTATCGTTCGGACAAAGTACAACCTGATGGTGATGCAAAAATTTTAGATTCAAATAACTCACCAAAAGACGAAGTGGATGTGCCGCTGTTTAATGATTCAAAAAATCGCCCAATGCTTACTCAAAGTTTCTCTGTGCTAGGTTCTCAAGAAAGCTTTGTCGTCGCAGTAAACCACCTTAAATCAAAGGGGAGTAATTGCGACAGTTTAGGTGATCCTGACTTATTCGATGGACAGGGAAATTGTAACTTAACTCGCTCTCGTGCTGCGCAAGCAATGGGGCAGTGGTTAAATACTGAGTTTGCAGGTCAGCAAATTATTGTGCTGGGGGACCTCAATGCGTATGCCAATGAGCTACCTTTAAACAAACTCGGTGATGCAGGTTTTGGCTCCGTATACAGCTTGCTTGAAAAAACAGCAGAGTATTCATATGTATTTAGAGGTGAATCCGGGGATTTAGATTACATTCTTGCCAATGATACATTGGCTGACAATTTAATCGATGCTACGACATGGCATATCAATGCTGATGAAGCGAGGGCATTAGATTACAACGAAGAGTTTAAGTCTGATACTCAAATATTGGATTGGTACTCACCGGATGCTTATCGTTCATCTGATCATGATCCTATCATTGTTCGATTGAACTTCGATCAATATTCGCCATTTGCAAAATACGTTCGTAAACCTAGGTATGGTTCAGCCAGATTAGATGTTGAACTACCTGAGTCCGTAGTTTGGGGAGATATCGTTGAACTCATTGTTGAATCTGTTGATACAGGCGAAATGTTTGTGCTCCAACAACGTATTTCAAAAAGGCGTGCACATAGACAGATGGTTCCTGTTCAATTACATGGGGTAAGTAATTTAGGAAAATATAATGTGTCGGCTAAAGTGTATGCTAATCCGAACAGCAGTCGTAACCGAGATGGTGTGGGAGGACATTAAAGTTTAGAACTTTAATGTCTCTGAACTGTGTCCCGATAGTTTATAGTCGGCTTAATAATGACATTAAAGATTGAAAATTATTGACCAATTAAAACTAACCTTCATAT
>NZ_JAFEUN010000202.1 GCF_016900895.1 Parashewanella hymeniacidonis | reverse complement strand
ACCAAAAACGACCAGAAACCGTAGGTTCACTATATCATTTCTGGTCGAAATTGAATGTATCAAAGAGCTATATTGTATTATCGATCATAATGTTAGATGTTTTTCATAGCCGACTAAATAATTATTAATTATAATAAATATGAATATTGAAATACGATGTTTATTAAATGCATTTTCGGATTTTCAAAATGAGTGTTTCAAATTCTCCAGTGAGTTTTTATTTAGATTGTTTATTTGAACAATCTAATTCTAGTGAAGAAGAAGGAGTGACTCAGCAAAAGGTGATTCCAGAGAATAAAGCACAAAAAGAAAGTAGAAGAGTTGGTTTTAGTGAAACAACACTCATTACAGAAAATGTAAAACGTACAATATATCGCTGTCAAGATGGCTTTAAACCCTCTGCTTTGAGCAGGCAAGAATCGCATGACGGATTCAGTGAAACAGGTGAATCTATAGATGAAATATTAAACGGCATTGATATGACTGTTGCACCGGACTCTGATGACGATGACGAAGAAAATTTAATGCTAGCACCTAGTGTTTCTATGACTGCTGATGAAATTAAGGTACGTATTGCTCAACTTCAACAAGAACGCAGCTCAATATCTTCGCAAAGAACAACTATTTTAAATGGTAAAGATAAACACTCATTTACAGAAATTCAGAGATTGCAGCAAGAAATTACTAATAGAAATGCTGAAATACAAAAGTTAAGGCAACAGATGGCAATTGCTATGCGGAAATAGGCTGGTATCCTATAAATACTAAACAAGGTAAGGATACCTACAATGATAAAGCGCATACTCTTTCTGACGATATTCGTTATTGCCGCTTACCAAGGTTGGCAGAAGTTTTCTCCTAAAACACCACCTGCGCCCAAAGTGGCACACGTTGTTCCTGTTCAGTACCAACCCTCAATTACGGTTTATGGCCGAGACAGCTGCAGTTTAACGCAAAACCTGATCAGTGAGCTCAAGCAAAAAGGCTATGAATATGAATATCACTCTGTTGACAGCAGTATGATTAAACGCCGCTTGGCACGTAAAATGAAAAAGCAGGGTCTTAACACCAGTTTCTATGCTCTACCTGTTGTTGATGTTGACTCAAAACTGACTATCAGACCTTCTATTGCTCAAGTCGTGAATCCTCATTAGCTTGTATTCAGAGGGGAGCGATCCCAGTGCTGAATAACAGCACTGGAAACTAAGCGATTACAAAATGATGGTAACAGGGTTATCACTTTGGCCTAAAACTAATGCGCGTAATTCACGATGCTGGCGCAATGGGTGCAGCTGAAAGTAATACACTTTAGCGTCAGCGGCTGCGGCTTCATGAAGTGGTGTACCTTGCGGAACCAAACGATACAACGGGCGTAAACGGCGCTCACTTTCACTTACTCGCAAACGTTCATATTCAAAGCCACCGCTTTCTTTAAACAAGTTTGCATCACTGTAATCCACTTGCTGAATTTCATAAGCACCTTCAACCAATAAATGCTGATTGCCCCAGCCATGGTAGTAAGCACCTTTTTGATCTTCTTTCGCTACGGTTGTAGCTTGGGTGGTGCGGCGTACAAACGTGGTTGAACAACGATGGCAATACGGCGCAGGCTGAACCCAACCCGCTTGGTTGCCACCTAATAACCAAGCACTGTGTTGATCGGCATACCAAAACAATGAGGTATGATAAGTTCCCTTTGAACCTGTATTTAGGTTTGCCCCGGTATTGCGAACTAATGCCACCACATCACCCGCTTGTGGCTGTTCACTCGCATCTTGCGCCCACTCCGCCCAATTACGTCCCAATGGCACGGTTGCTTGACTGCCAGAATAACGAACCGGTAAATCGGTTAAACCTGAATCCAGCATGTGATCAACAATAAACTCATTACAGTAGCCGCCATACTTCTTAGCGTTAGTGCCACTGTAGTGTTGATGAACTCGGTCTTTCATTTCTTTGATCAACGGGTTGATGCCATGTGCTTTGGTCCAGTTTTTACGAGATTCCCATTCGCGCATCGCCAAGTAAAAGTGATACGGCGCTGGCTCAATTTTATGGCGAGCGTAACTCACCCCTAAACCACGTACATCTTGTAAATCAATATCGACTGAATTAAAAAACTGGATGCGGTTGCTGGTAGTGAAATTGTCACAACCATTGCTGGCACACATATCAGCAATGCTGTCCGCTAAAAACGCAATCGAAAAACGGCCATTATCGAACCACTGTTCGGTTGAATTTGGCGAATCATACTGATGACAAGCACTCAAGCCTGTTGCCTGTTCATCACTGAACACGCAATAACTGTTGTCTGCTTTTTCTAACAGCTCAACCCATGCAGGAACAAAACTGAGCTGGCTGACATCAAACACATGCTGATCGAACACCGCACATTGACCAGCACCAACGTCACTGGTTTGCGGCTGATCGCACACTCGCATAATCCAATCACGCTTTAATGCAATAGATTGGGTGTCGCTGTGTACAGCAGCACTTAATTCAGTTGAGCAAGTAACTTCACCCGAAAATTGGCTTTCAGTAAATCGGCAAAATTTACTGTTGGCCGCAAAAGTATCTACCCGAGTGGCATTTTTAGGTTGGTAGCTGATGCGGTTACCTTGAGTGAACACACGGCAATCAAAACGAGCTTGTTGATCGCCACATACACGTAACATGCTGCCTTGAAAAACCTGCTCTTTCGCCAAATTCATGGCTTGCGATTTACCGGTTTTCCCGTATTGAAAGTATTGTGTCGACACTTCACTGGCATAAGCAGAGCTTGCTACCGTTAATGAACACAACAATATTGAGTTAAGCGTAAATTTCATCTTATTGATCTTTGTTAGCGTTATTTTAACACTAACAAGTCGGCAGTTTTTAGCAGGTTCTGAAGTACTGTATTTAGGGTAGAAAACGGTAAAATAAGTAAGTGATTGTATAGCTGAAAATTCATATGTTTATAGAGTGAGAATTTCTGTGAACAATATCAAACTATATATGTTATTAAATGCAAGCAGGAGGAGTAACTCCTGCAAGATGATTACTAAGCTATTACCCGTTTTCCATACTGTCTAAATCTACCGCAAGTTCGACCAAATCAATATAAGTCTTGGCAGTAAGCCTTTCTAGCCCATGATCATAATAGGTGTATTTGAGTAATAATCTGATTAACTGTTATCACCTATTGGGTGAATCGCTCTACGCTCACAAGCTGGCTAAAATTGCCGTTATCTACGTTATAACATTTGCAAGTAGATTAACTACTTGCTGCACGTTCTGCCTTGCTACCGACAATTTTTTCTGCGCTTGAGAACGTACCCATCTGAGTTTTCTAGGTTTAAGCATTACGGTTTCACCCGACATCACATTACGAGCAGCAAAGCTTTTACCATTACCCAACACTTCTGAAAAACGGCCTAAATCGAGTGATTTCGATTCAGTATTTTTATTCAATATCACCATGACCTTTTTCGTTTGAACATCAAAATAACGGAAATAGACATATGTACCATCTTGGCGGTTGTAGTGTTTAAGTTTGCCTTGATGGATCAGCGTTGAATTTTTACGCCAGTTAAATAGTCGGTTCTGAAAAAATCCATTTCAAGAGTTAAAATGTACGGCATCTGATTTACGCAAAATTCAGAGCCGTACCCCAAAAGCAAGATTTCTTAGATTTTGCATCAATTTCACTACAAAACA
>NZ_JAFEUN010000201.1 GCF_016900895.1 Parashewanella hymeniacidonis | reverse complement strand
TAGCAGGCTGGGAAACGATTTGGGAAGGTTGGGATACCCTTCAATCTTATGTCGTTGGATATAGGATGGCGAAAGAAATGCTAGCTGACGGAGAAATGCTCTGAGATCTGATCAAGAGACAGGTACAAAGGCAAACTGCTTATTAAACCAAGTAAGAGCAATACACTGTTATTTTTGCGAAATCTACGTCAACTGATAAGAAAGCATGCAACTGTCTCAGTTAATGATTTAATCAAGTTGTTAAATCCAAAGCTGAGAGGATGGGCTAATTATTACCATCATTGCGTTGCAAAGAAAGTCTTCGGATATGTAGGACATCAATTATTTCTAGCGTTGTGGCGATGGGCTGTTAGAAAACACATCACAAAAGGGAAACAGTGGGTGGCAAGAAAATATTTTCTGGATAGAAATGGCTACTGGCTATTTCATGGACGTCAGAAAATAGCGGGCATGGACTGTGCGTTTAATCTTGTTGAAATAGCCAAAACACCAATTGAACGGCATGTGAAAATCAGAGGTGCTGCAACGCCTTACGATCCTGAGCATACGGCTTATTTACAAAGGCGTAAGCTTAATAGGCAAAGCAGAAACTCTTGGTTTGAACCTGTCATGCCTGCGTTGTGATGTTGCTGGGTAACATAATATGCCTTAGTGGAGGCTTGAGCCGTATGCAGTGAAAGTTGCACGTACGGTTCTTAGGAGAACGGCATCTGGTAACAGGTGTCGTTTATCCGACAATTTCGTGTTTCAAAACACAAAAATTAGATATAATTTAGCATTAGATAATCTAAGTCTATATTAGCTAACCAAGTATTGAACTAAACCCACTACGCACAATAAAGTATTAGTGATTGCACACGGTCTCTAAATATAAATTAATTGGTATTTTGACGACTTAGTTGACACACTAATTAATATCTGAATATTTATGTTAAGGCTCAAGTTTTTATTTCAGTTACTACTCTTTTGGTTTTTATTAAAAGGTGTATCTATCAAGGTGAAATCTAATCAAGGCAATATTTATGATGCTATAAACCTTTGGTTTGAACAATTAGGCCTGCAATTGGGGCTACAGTTAAAGCTTGAGGAAAATGGTCACATCCAATTGAACTGTGGCGGTTTCAGTGTCACGGTTGAAGTGAGCGATCTTGCTGGGGCAATATTTTTTTATTCTAAAATCATTGAATTACCCAAAGAGCAGCAAGCAAGAGAAGCTGCTTATGTTAATACTCTAGAAGCCAATGCGTTTGGTATATTAACCAATGGTGCTCACCTTGCATTGAGTGAAGCTAAAGATGCAATCACGTTAACTTTTGCTTTATCGATAGAAGCAATTGATGGCTCCACGTTTCTTTCCTGTTTATCTGAATTTATTAATACAGTCAAAGGACTAAAAGATAAAAATATCCTAGTTCAAGATAAGTTTTTAAATCCCACTCAGCATTGTCTACACCAGTTGAACCTTGGCCGTTAACTATGTATTTTCAGAATGTATTACCACACAAAACTACAGCTAAAGAAGCGGCAGGTAATACACCTTTAATTCAACCTGACTTAAATGTGCCAGAAGTTAACCAAGACAGTCTAAGAAATATAAAAGCGCAAGAAAGGGCTACAAATACACATTGTGGGCATCATTATGCACCTTTCGGTAGCGTTGCTTTTGGTTCATTAAGCCGAGCGTTAGCCTATAATCCATTGAAATGTCTTGGTCAGCACCTAACTCATACATGTTGGTATCAGCAAAATAGGACATTCAAATTAATTTGCTTGCCTGCATCTATTGTTGGATTCATTGCGAATGGCTTGGGAAATACAATTAATGGTTCAATAAAGTTAACGCTGGGATTATGTGCGATAGGGTACTCAGTTGCCGCAAAAAAAATTCAAATGTATAAGGGAGACACTCCGGAGCAACGTATGGTTCAGCAACCACTATCAAAAGACGTTGCGAAGGTATATCAAAAAGATTCAGAACTTCTCTTAGAAGAATTATATTTGCATGTCGGAGCAATTGAAAAACCCAAGCTTCCTGATGGGTATGAGTTTGCAACAATAGAAGATATTCCAAGAAAATGGCAGCATGCTTATAACCCTGATAGTGGTTTTTTACAGCCAGACTTATACACGGCTAATCATTTGCTTGTTTTAAAAGATACTGTTGAAAACAAGATAAAGCTTTTTTTCGGTGGAATCCATGGCCCATCAGGAATGGGTTCGGCGGTAACGGCTTCGGTTTTTACTGATGAACATATTTTAACAGGTAATGACATTGTAAAATGCTTCGCTGACTTGCATGATAAGGAACATATAAAGCTTGCAGGGCACTCTCTTGGCGGGCAAATTGTTGAATATGCTGGTGCAATGCAACAAATTGATACTGTTGCTTTTAATTCGGCTGGCTTGTCCCCCCTCTCTCGGATGGAAATAGGTCAAAAGCGAATAAGGACAGCAAATATAACGAATATAAACACATGTCATGATTACCTCTCTCAGGGCATTTTAAGAGAAAAAGGCGTCGATTTAAGCACTAAATATACTCGTGCTCATATTCCAGTCCCGAGAGTGCAGATTGGGACGCTACAGTACAAAATGAATGCTATTTATGGTTATACACATGAACTAACCTATGACGAAATAGGAGATACAACCCAAGAGGAAGCAACTGGCTCTGCGGATGGAAAGGAGATAAATAATACCATGTTCGCTCACATGCTAGAATGTGTCGTTGATAGCATATCTGAAATAGCAGAAGAGCGATGTAATTTATTGTCTAAGCATCAGCTCGAAGACTAGAGCTAAAAATTTAACCTGAATACCTAGAAATTGAGTTCTGGGGTGTGTAATTGCTATAAGCCCAAATCTCAGATTTCCCCCTCAACTATATGGATAGCAGTAGCCAG
Source organism: Parashewanella hymeniacidonis (assembly GCF_016900895.1). Classification (GTDB taxonomy): domain Bacteria; phylum Pseudomonadota; class Gammaproteobacteria; order Enterobacterales; family Shewanellaceae; genus Parashewanella; species Parashewanella hymeniacidonis. The sequence goes on along the minus strand of NZ_JAFEUN010000201.1, from coordinate 822 downwards.
TTGAAATCTAAACAATTTAGATACAACTAACTCATTTTTGGACAGGAATAATTTTCAAATAACGCAGTCAAATTAGGCATCTCAGGAGGGATTTATTAGGTGGAAGCTGGATATAAATCTATTATTAATTATTCCTAATCTAATTCTTGTGTGAACTATGTTATGTTAAGTTTTATGGTGTTACATCGTTAAGGTTTTTATATGCAAGCAATGAATTCTACTACGCTTCAAGCTAGTCCCTATAAAGATACGAAAAAACCAGATTCTGAAAACGAAATAATAAGTTTTGTAAATTTTTTAGCTATAGAATTTAAGGTAAGTGTTACAAGAGACACGACTGTATCAGAAGCTGTGTCAGGTTTTTTAAAAGATTTTAACGAAGATTCTGAAGTAGAAATAACTTCCGAAAATGTAATGCTTGCACTTGAAGGTAAATGGACAGAATCCACATCTTTATCAGATGAAAAGGTACTGAATATAGCCCCTAAACATCATCCAGCTTACACCCAGGAAAAAGGGTTTTATTTTCTTATCACTAGTTGATATTAAGATTGCTCAATTACATGAACAGCCGCTAAAGCGGCTCTTGCATTAGCACTCTTCTGGACAATACTTCGGAATTGCCCAAAGCCAGCAAGTGCTATTGTGCACTAATAGCTTTGTTAAGTTCAAAAATTACGACTTTATGAGCAGAGTAAGTAGTCGGTTCTGAAAAAATCCATTTCAAGAGTTAAAATGTACGGCATCTGATTTACGCAAAATTCAGAGCCGTACCCCAAAAGCAAGATTTCTTAGATTTTGCATCAATTTCACTACAAAACA
>NZ_JAFEUN010000200.1 GCF_016900895.1 Parashewanella hymeniacidonis | reverse complement strand
TGATGTAAGCCCTAAGTTGTTTTTTAGGGCTAGTCGTAGCTTTCAGAAATTTGATTTCAGAGATACTTTTTCTAATGCAATTTTTTGATTACGAACCGAAACCGAAACACGTTTATGTCCAAAGGCGGTTTACAGTGCGAAACACGGAAATGCTCCGAAATGAGCTAAGTTACCATTGTCATTAAATTTGTTGCTTGTTCCTTAATTCATAGTCTTCCCTAAATTTATCTTTAGCTTTACGAGCATATAAAAGTGCCATTTGGAGGTGTTCAAAAGGTTTACCTTGTCTTTTAGCTTCTCCTAGTTTACTTTCAATTTCTGTTATTTCTTGAGTGCACTTTTTTTGTGTTTCTATATAAGCTTGATGTTCATCTGAAGGTAATGGTTGAGGCTTATGCTTTATACAGTATTTGGTAAGTGTGCAATTTGCACAATATTGTGCCTCAATTCTTCGGTCAAAATTTGGCTGGTCAAGCCTCATCAATAATTCGTGTTCTTGACGTGAGGATGCACGTGCCGTTGCTTTTTTCGATAAAAAATCTATGGATTGAGGAGATTCATCATCACTATCACTAACATCATAAGTTTTGTTATAAGAAGACTCCCATGACTGGGGTTTTCTTGAAGCAGGAATATGTGAATTATTGTCATTTCCTATATTTTTTACTGATGATACCGACATATGTTTTACCGAAGAAATAACTGACAAATTATCACATTGAACTATGTGACAGTTATTCTGAATTTTCTAACTTAATTCAAATAAGTAATATAGAGATTTGCTAAATTTTATGCTTTTAACAGTTCGAATGCTTGGCACGCAATTGTCCAACTTCGTTTTACAACGTTTTGAGATTACACTAAGATTATTAACACACTCAAGTTAAGTTTAATAACTTGAGTGTGTTGGTAGCGGATTGAAGCACTAACCTTTCCAAGGTTTTAATGGAATGTTAATTTGACTGTCGTTAAACCATTTTATGTTTAGGTTTTCACCTGCATCTTGAATCGTTTCTTCACTAACATCTTTACCTGAGCCCATATTAACTTGTGCATCTCGATTTTTGTTTACATTGAGCACCATAACGAGCTTACTGCCTTTTTTGATGAGTTTAGCGGTTATTCTTGCATTAACGATGGGAACAAATGTTTTTGTATTAGGTTTCAACAATTCTCGTTGACTCATATCATTCGCATAGCTGACTCTACTTCGGTAATTGTTTAAGTGAAAGGCATTACCTTCTTTATCAATCTCATAGAAATTATAACCAATATCAACATCTTTCTTATTGATGGAGATGGATAAGTGCCCAGTAATCGCACCAGCGAGCTCTTGAGATTCGTCAAAAGAATCAGTCATGAAAACAAGTCCACTAGATTCGTTAAGTTGACCTTGTATAACAGGCCATGGCGCTTTGTTATGTTCTGTTGTTCTGTCGGCTAAATCCACTGTTTGTGCAACATAGGCAATTTTATCTTCAGGATTGGTCGAAAGGGAATAGTCACCAGATTCATTTTCAGATGTGGTCAAAAAAAATGTTTGTGATTGATTATTGAGTTCGTCTAACGAGCTGACATGACGCCACTGGTTGCTTCCCATTAACTGATAGTTAATCTTGTTTTTCAATAAACTTGGCATTTTGTGATTGAATAAAACATGATCGAACCACTCAAACACAAGCTCTTCGGTGTCTTTTTCTAATGCTGCATCATCAAGTTTATAATTACTGTGATGTGAGCGAGGCTTTCCTTGTGCGGTGCCATGATTATATGGACCAATTAATAACGAATGATCGGCGTTTTTATTATATTTATAATGATTTTTTAAGTAGTCCAATGCAGAAATCTGTCCACCATCAAAATATCCTGTGATGCTCAGCACTGGAATATTAATATTGGCGTATTCTGCTTGATAAGGAACCATAGCTTGATAGTAACTATCAAAGCTTGGGTGCTGTAACCATTTTTGAAACCAAGGGTTGGGCTTGCCGTCGATTTTATCTATATCTTTAGTTGCTTTTCCACTTTCAAATAAAGAGGTTAACAATTGGTCGCTCTTTTGCCAATCCGCGTACACGCTGTTGTCCATCGTTTTGTTATTCGTTACATGAAATGCCCACGGGTAATTCCCAGTTAACACAATATTATTTTCATAAGGTAGGCCTGTGATTAAGCTTGCAGCTGTATAAGGCGACATCGCCTTGAGAGCAGGATGCATATGTTTGGCTGCTGCCCACTGGGTAAAACCATTGTAACTTCCACCATACATCACGACATCCCCATTACTCCAAGGTTGCTTGCTTATCCAGTCAATGGCACTCGTAGCGTCTTTGCCTTCGTGTTCCCATGGTATAACTTTATTCGAACTAGAACGTTTGCCTCTAGAATTTACCACCACGCCAACATATCCATGTGCAGCGGCATGAATTGCCGTTTGTATATGCGCGGATTCATCAGCGTAAATTGTAAATTGCAGAGCTGTCGGAAGTTTGTTGGTAGAGTGTTTCCGTTTTACAATAGTGGCTGACAACTCAACTCCATTTGGAGCCTTGATTAGGACGTCAGGTTCAATATCATAACGCTGGTTACTTTCCTCACTCAGTAACTTTTTGCTTATTGGAATTACTTTTGAAAGTACTTCATATATGTGAGCGTTAACAATTAAGTTAATCGCTTGGTTAGAATTTAGAGTGGGCAAATGTTTATAGCGCTTGAATACCTTATAAACATAATCTTGTGCTCTGGAAACAGACCAACCCAAGGCACTAGTTACTTGAAATAATCGTTCATCATTCATATCAGTTAACGAATGACTAAACTCATCCGTCAAGATGTCAGTAAATAAGGCGTGCTCAGAACTTTTCAGCTTTAATTGAGTTTCGCTGTGTAACGTGTAATGCAAGTAAGTTATCGAATTAGGGTGTTGAGCAACAGTTTGAATAAGCGTGCTGTGCTTATTCAAAATTGATAATAATCCAACTTTATTAAACATGCTTTCTTCATTAATCGTTACAGTGGGGATCTGCTTAGCAAGATTTAGCAGTTCTTGACGAAATTTATCTTGTTCCAGCAAGCGCAAGGCATCTTGGCGGTTCTTCATCGGAGCTTTTGTCAAATGTGATGGGGTGGTATAAGTCTGCTGTTTTTTTTCTTTCGCTTTAGCATTCCCTATTACAAATACTAGAGTTATTGCTATAAAAATAGAGAAAAAGCGTAGTGCAAAAGGGTTTGAGTTTGCTCTATTAAAGTCTTTTTCGGTCATACTATCGCCTTAAACTGTTCAAGTTTTATTTGTTAATTTGTTGTAGGAGATAAAGTAAAACGAGATTGAATATTTGTAGTGAACAGAGTGTTACTTTTCGTGACTTTTGCTGACCAATACTGAGTAACATGCTATTTTACCAGCAATTATAGTAATGATAGGTAGTTGCATGCGTTGGCAAATTGCACAGTTCGTTTTTTGTGATCAGCAACAAACGTTAACGTCTAATGACAGTTCTCATCAATTGGAACCAATGATGGTGGAACTGTTAAGCTATTTTTGTCAGAATCTTGATCAGATTATCAGTAAAGATAAGTTGATTGAGCAAGTTTGGTTAGGTCGTTTTGTCAGCGATAATGCCTGACTCTTCTACACAAATATTATGGAAATTGAACTTATTATCGTTTCGTTGATCTGATCAGTAAATTACACTAGATAAGGCAACGCATCATGTCAATTTTCAACCAAGATCTATGGTC
>NZ_JAFEUN010000020.1 GCF_016900895.1 Parashewanella hymeniacidonis | reverse complement strand
ATGAAATTTCTTGAGTGTTAGCGTATTCTGTCTGCATAGAGGGCTTTATGTGTTGTTATTGCGTGTCGGAACAATATAACTAACACAAAAAGCTCTCTTGTCTACCTTTATATAAACTCAACTCATTGATCTTAATAGATCTATTTTTTAAGTTTGTCGTTTCAAAAGATCTACACCCTATTGAATTCCAAAAAATATCTAAAGAAACTGAATCAACAGTCACAGATTCACACAGTGATAATTCATCGAGTTATCTGAGACTAAAAATATACCTACATACATGTGATGGAGAATCCAGAGAGTTATTACTATGTTTAATCAATAATCAAATGCTCCTTAACTTTATGACGCACGAGCAATTAAACTTTGAATACCTATCAAACCTATTCAGTGAAGATATTCTATCAAAAGCTATTTCTGCCGCTTCCCTCGATTAACTTACTAGTGAGCCAGCAAACTCATCCGTTTGAGTTTGCTCCTGTTTCGCTAAAAACTTTTGTTTTTTTACATGTGCATTTTCCAAAGCAACTTCGAGCCCTAAATGACGTCCTAATTGTCTTCGCCACAACTTCTCAACTCGCTGCTTTTCTTGAGTATGCAGCATTTGTTGACGAGTGAGTTGCTTTTTAATCGGCTCTAGCGCCAAACTCATTTCAACACTATTATTCAAAAGCATAGGGTTGGCATGACAATAACGCTGCTGCGCATAATGAGTGGCCGCTTGTTGTAATGCTTGTTGCTGCGTTGCGAGCTGATCAAGCTTTAATTGTGCTTGCTGTTTTTCATTTGCTAGTGCACAGAGCTTCTTTTGCTCCTGCTGACTCAGCAGCTTTAACGCTTTCACTGTTGACAACCCGTCAATTGCGAGATCAAAGTATCCAAACTTATTAGAGTCTGCTCGACACTCGAAGATTCATGCATGCCTTGCTGTAAAAACTCTGCCAGCTTTGAATAACTGCTCACGGCTATATCTAACTGTGGGTCTTGTCCCGCTTGATAACCACCGAGTGGAATTAACGCTTTAACTTCGTTGTATTTACTGAGCAGCAAACGCATTAACTTTGCGTGTTCTAATTGTTGTTCATTAGATATTTGCGTCGCTAAACGACTGACCGAAGCGCACACATCAATCGCTGGAAAGTGCCCTTGCTCGGCAAGTTGACGACTTAGCACGATATGACCATCTAAAATCGCTCTGGCAGAATCAGCGATCGGATCTTGCAAGTCATCGCCTTCACTGAGAACGGTATAAAAAGCGGTTAAAGTTCCTATTGGATGCTGACTGTTCCCCGACATTTCGACTAAGCTTGGCAGCGTAGCAAACACTGAGGGCGGATAGCCCTTGGTTGCAGGAGGTTCGCCTAAACTCAATGCAATTTCACGTTGTGCTTGTGCGTAACGGGTTAGAGAGTCGACTAACAGTAACACTTGCTTGCCCTGCTCTCTAAAATCAGCAGCGATTTGATGACAAAGCAACATGGCACGTTTGCGCATGACAGGTGTTGTATCGGCTGGAGCTGCTACAACAACAGCACGTTGCATCCCCTCGCTACCGAGTGAATCTTCGATAAACTCTCGTACCTCACGACCACGTTCACCAATCAAACCTACGACGATCACTTCGGCTTCGGTGTATCGAGTCATCATTCCTAACAGCACCGATTTACCGACACCTGAGCCAGCAAATAAGCCTAACCGTTGACCGCGACCAATCGGCGTTAATGCATTTATTGCTCTCACGCCAACATCTAAAGTCTCCGTAATGGGTTTACGTTTTAATGGGTTTAGGTTTTTATGAACATGACTGTGTTTGTTATCGATACGTGCTTCAAGTTCATCAATTGGTTGCCCTAAACCATCGATAACACGACCGAGAAGTTTTTCTCCGAATGGCATTCTACGATGATCTGAAATGGGTAACACTCTTGCACCAGGCATTAAGCCATGAGGGTGCTCAACAGGCATTAAGCACAGAGTTTCTTTATCAAAGCCAACGACTTCAGCTTCTATCCATCGGCCATCTCGGCATTCAATTTTACAAGGCTCACCCGTCGCCATTTGGCAACCCACAGCTTCGAGCAGTAAGCCATTAACCCGAGTCAGTCGGCCGTAGACCTGTGCAACAGGAACCGCTGGAAAATCAAGTATTACCGCTTCAGTCGGCGACATGCGCTTCCTCTGATTGAGCTACTTCAGTTTGCACGGTTTGGTTTTGATTCATTTCAACCAATTTATTGGCCACATGATCCATACAGGTATTTAAGCGAGTTTCTACTGAAGCGTCTGCGTCGGAGTGTTCACTCACAACGCGGCACCCACCAGCAGAAATACCGTCATCAGAAACAAGTTTCCAATCCTTAATTTTATCGGCAGCGAGTTCTTGTAGCTTACTGACGGCGGTAGGCTCTAAATGAATTTTAACTTGCTTGGCATCATCAGGCAGCGCCGCTAAGGTTTCTTCTACTAGCGTTAGTATTTGTGCTGGCTGTAGGGTTAATTCACAACGGATCACTTGCTGAGAAACTTTACGCACAAGTTCTAGAATCAAATCCTGCTGTTGTAGAATATGCTGGTTATGACCGTCCTCTAGTGTTTCTTTTAGTGCAGAAAGCGGAGTTATCATATCGTTGAGTTGCGATTCAAGGTGAGTTCGGCCTTGTGCATGCCCTTCGGCCAGCCCCTGTTTAAAACCGACATTATAACCCGCTTGTTTTCCTTGCTCTTCACCTGAACTAAAACCAGTGTCATGCCCTTGCTGCAGACCTTCTTCATAGCCTTTATCAAATTTAGCTTGATAGTCATCCCATGCAGCTGTTGCGTCTTGCAATTCCTGCTCATGAGCTGATTGCAGTAAAGGAGGAAAACGATGCAACCGTACATTACGCTGCGCTGATTTATTAAACACTAAATTCAAAGGTTTCATATCGTCTTTACTTCCTATTCCACAACTTGCTCTTCAAATAACTGCAGCTCAATTTCACCGTCATCGTTCATTTTTTTCGCCAACTGCATGATTTCTTTACGGGCAGCAATAGCTTGACTTAAAGGCACAGAACCTAAAGCTTCAGATTGAGTTTCAATCGCTGATGACATGCGTTTTGGTAACGCTGTCATGATGATACCTTTAAGCTCAAAATCGATGCCTTTAATGGCTATTGCAAGTACCTCTGGTGGTACAATCGAAATGATTTCTTGGAGAACATCTGGCTTTTGACGACCAAGAATAATGAAGTCAAACATATTATCGGTAACATCACTTGCAAGTTCAGTATCATGTAACTTAATCATGGTCATCAGCTGCTCACGATCACCGTCATAACGATTCAAAATATCGGCTACTTGGCGTACACCAGATACTTTAGTGTGACTCTTTTCCATAGCGATGAGCATGCAACGTTCAACCAGCTGTCTCAGCTCATCAACAGCATCTCTATCCAGCTCACTGAGCTGAGCAATACGAACTAATACTTCATCCTGAACAGTTTCAGGCAATTCTTGCAATACTTGAGCAGCACTTTCTGGTGGTAATAAAGCAAGAAGCACAGCTTGGAGCTGACAATGCTCATGTGCGATTTCCTTAGCAAGAAGCTGCGGATCAACCCACTCTAAACGTCTTACAAGTGTTTTTATTTCGTTGCCATAAATACTGTCGATCAAACTCTTAGCGACTCGATCGCCTAACGCTAAATCTAAGGTCTTTTGCAAATAAGAACGTGATGCTCTGGCAATGCCTGATTGTTCACGATATTGACTAAAAAAACGTCCAAGAACATCATCAGCTTCATGTTGGCTGATACTAGAAAGTCGGGCCATTTTATGACTAAGGTGTTGTACATCATGGCGATCAAGATGCGCCATCACTTGCGCTGCACCTTTTTCTCCCATACTCAGCAGTAACATTGCCGCTTGCTCTACATTGTTCATACTACTGCTCCTTATTCTCTTCGACTTCTTTATCTTTGATCCAATGCGAAATAACTTCAGCGACTCGTGCAGGCTCTTTTTCGGCTAATAAGCCTAAGTGTTCTAGTTTGACCGTCAGTGGTGAACCAGGCTCAGGCAGTCCATGTAAATGCATCCACTCAGCTTCTGATAATTCAGCTTGTTCTGGTGTCTGCGCTGATTTTGGCAATGCACCTAGAGACTCTGCTTGCTGTTCTTCTGGGCTCAATAGCGGTTTAGCGTCATGATTTGTGTTGTCTTCAAATTCATTTTCTACTGTACGTGTTAAGTGTTTCACCAAAGGACGCAATACAAAAATGATCAAGCCAAACCCAAGCAAACAACCAATCAAGTAACGTAAATACACTTGATATGTTTCGGACTGCCACCAAGGCATCGGCTCAAACTGTACCGCAACGGTAGGGGCAAAACTAAAGCTGTTGATGCTAAATTGGTCGCCACGCTCAGCGCTGTAACCAATCGCATTTCGAACCATCTGACTGATCTGTTGCTGTTGTGCATCTGTCCAGCCAGCTTCACCTGCAGCCGCATTATTGAGCAGTACCGAAACAGACAAACTCTCAAGCTGCATTTGCTGATATTTTATGTGCTTAACTGAGCGACCAACATCAAATTGGCGATTATTTTGCTCACGTAGATTACGGCGTTGGTTTTTATCTGACTCACTGTCTGTCGACGGCGGCTGGTTACTGAGTGCGCCAGGAATACCTAGTGCTAAATCTGAATTACTTTCATCACGTGATAGCTGCTCAGAACGTATTACGGTAGAGGGATCTAATGATTCTTTAGTCTCTTCAATTTGGTTGAAGTTAACCTTAGCTGATACTTGCACCTTGAAGTTATCTTGACCAAGTACAGGCAATAGCATGTTTGATGCACGCTCAATGAGGCTCTGCTCAAGTTCATTAGTGTATTTTAACTGGCGATCACGTGACTGAGTCATGTCTTCACCTATGTTGATCACTGAACTTAAATGGTTACCTTCTTGGTCTACGACTTGAACCCGCTCAGGCTTCATCCCCATAACACTGCCAGAAACTAAGTTAACAATCGATTCAATCTGCTGTGGTGTTAGGTTAGCATCTGCGTATAAATCCAACATAACTGATGCAGAAGCCAGTTCTGGTTTCTCACGAATGAATAATGATTTCTTTGGAATCGCAAGATGCACTCGAGCATTGCGAACAACTTTTAAGGCCATAATGGTACGGGCTAACTCTCCTTCAAGGCTATGGCGATAACGAGCTTGCTCCAAAAACTGACTGGTACCGATACCTGATTTGTCTAACGCTTCCATACCAGAAGGCACTTTGGCTTTCACGCCACGTGCTGCCAGTAACATGCGTGCTGCACCCAATTTCTCTTCAGGTACTAAAATTAAGCCGGTATTGGTTTCAAGTTGGTAATTGATACCTTCAGACTCTAGCACTTCAATGATCTTCGAAGTATCCACCTGCTCTTGCTTACCGTACAAAGCACGGTAGCCTTGACTAGCACTCCATAATGCCAGCACTATCACACAAGCGACTACAATCGCTAACACAGCAAGCACCAGTACTTGCTTATCGCTGCCATTGAAACTTTGCCACTTTTGCTTCATTGATAAAAGCAAGTTGCCACTTTGCTCATCGGTGATCACTTTCGGCTCAGGTTGAGTTAACGTCATTGTCATAGTGCGAGTTTCCAAAGATAAAATTAAATAGGCATTTTCATTACGTCATCAAACGCCTGAACGAGACGATTACGTATTTGAACCATTGCAGAAAAAGATAGACTGGCCTTTTGGGATGCAACCATAGCGCCGACTAAGTCATCACTTTGGCCACTATCAACGGCACGCATCAATGCAGATGATGAATTTTGATCGGTATTAATCGCAGAAACTTTTTGTGCCATTAAGTCAGAAAATGAAGCTTGAGCGTCTCCAATTTCATCAGGATTGCGACGAATGGTAATTTCACCTTTCGCTACTTCTTTATAGCGGTCAAGTTGTTGCAATAACGATTGGTTATTTGTATCTAAAGCATTCATTTACGCTTACCTTTAATTCTTCTTTTATAAGCAGCTATGGTTTATGCGGCTTTCGCTTCTGTTAAAATAGTGTCAATATCGATACCTTGCTCACGCATTTGCGCCAACTTGTAACGTAAGGCTCGAGTTGTCATTTCCAAAAATTCGGCTGTTTTACAACGATGACCATTGAAACGCTTTAAAGCATCAATAACGAATTGGAATTCAGCCTGCTGCTTAGACTGTTTTAAACTGGTCTCTTTCGTTTCTATAAGGACGGCACTAGATTTAATTTCTAAACCCAAGTCTGCCATCTGTATCACTTGCCCACGCCTTAATACCAGTGCACGCTGAATACAATTCTCCAGCTCTCTTACATTTCCCGGCCAATCATGTGCCATCAACACTTGCTTAGCTTGATCGCTAAAAAACTGAAGTGGGGTATCCATGTTGTACTTACTCAGAAAGTGTTCAGCTAAAGGCAAAATATCGCTTCTGCGTTCACGCAATGGCAATGTTTTTAAGGGAAGTACATCTAGGCGATAGAATAAATCTTCTCTAAATTCACCATTGTTAACCGCTGCGCGTAAATCACGATTGGTGGCAGCAATAATCCGGATATCCAATGAAATCGATTTATGATCGCCTAAGCGTTCGACTTCTCTTTCTTGGAGCACTCGCAATAGTTTTGCTTGAAGCAGTAACGGCATTTCACCAATTTCATCCAGCAGAATCGTACCGCCGTTGGCCAGCTCAAACTTACCCGGCTGATCGGCTTGTGCCCCAGTAAATGCACCTTTGCTATGACCAAACAGTAAAGATTCAAGAATACTCTCAGGGATAGCGGCACAGTTAATCGCAATAAATGGCTTATTCGCACGAGAAGAATTTTGATGGATATAACGAGCTAACGGCTCTTTACCTGTTCCACTTTCACCTGTAATCAATACTGAAGCCTCAGTCATGGCACTACGATGAGCAAGCATCAATAGTTGACGACTAACAGGCGATGAAACAATATAATTATGGTTTGTCTTTTCTAGTTCTTTTAAGCGGATAACCAAGGCAATTAATTGTTCTTGCTGCAACGGCAATAATAGATAATCTTGAACACCTAACTTCATGGCCTGCGCCGCATTTTCACTTTGTTCGGCATTAAGTAGTGCGACTTTATTCGTACCATTAACCTTAGCCAATTCAACTTCAATGCATTCAGCAGACACTTTTGATAGATTAACGAGACTCAACCAAGGTGTTTGCTGGCAGTTCGTCACAAGATTAAAGCCTTCACATTCTAATGCCTGAATTAAGTCATCAGAGATTAGATGATCAATGAGTTCAATGCAGTATTTATTCACTGGTTTACTCCTTGACTATGCTTAACCAGTTTCACCGTAACACGACGATTGATAGAGCGACCTTTCTCTGTAGAGTTCGCTACTAACGGCATCCGTTCACCGTGGTGGCGCACGTCTACCATATCAATAGCAAGTCCGAGTTCGACAAGCCTCGATGCGACTTCATCAGCACGCTCTTTACTCAATACCAAATTGGCTAAGTGATGACCATTGCCGTCAGTGTGTGCATCAACAAGTATGCGCTCGATAGTGCTGTCTGCTTGAACGTATTCAACAATCGCATTCAAGTCTTGCTCATGCTGAGAATTAAGCTGACTGCTTCCTGAGTCAAAAATAAGGTCAATGCGTCGAACGTAAGAATAGGGTTTTGGCAACAGTTGAGCGTAACAATGGCGAAATTGCTCAATGACGTTTTGTGAATTAACCGAATTAGCAATGCCAGAAAATTGTTCGCCAATCCGGTTATCAACCGTAACTTCAATAGTATAGCCTTTGGCTATTGCTTTTAAATAAAGACCGAGCTTGTCATCAGCAACTGAAGTTTGCTGTTTGTTCTTTGCTTGAAATTTAAAAGTTGGAAATGACTCATGCTGTGTTTGATGCCATGAAGGAACAACCACTTGAGCAAAGCTATGTGCTTTTTCAAAATTCAGCCATTGACTGTTTAAATTCAGTGTTAATGACGCATCTGGTCGTGCGACCAAACTGATCTCACCAAAGCGGCTAATATCATGTGCAATTTGACATGAAAACTTGTCGCCTTGATAGCGCCAATTTGATTGCTCTAATTCAGTTTGAAATGAGCCAGCCCATAAAACATTAGGCAATAAAGCACACACAACCCAAAGGCTTATTTTTATTATTGTAATGACCTTCATCGAATTATCTCGTCCATAAACAGTTTTAATTAAAACTTATAGAGGCGGTTATAAAAACCACAAAACTAAAACTAATTGGCAATAAGAATTAACAACAGAAACAATTAAACACAAATTAATATTAATTGTAAAACAAAATAACAAATTAAAGTCACATTAATTAATTAAATGCATTTATCATTGACCTAGCAATAATAAATAAGATAAATTCAAAACCGATTTATAAATATAATTAACAATTTAGCGAACAGTGACTATTTAATTATAGGCAAATCAAGCACAAAGCACGCTAAGTCACTGTTTTACTTAAGCTTAAATAAATGAAACTTTAGTGTCAAAAGTTTATCTAATGTCAAAAAATTATTTAAAGTAAGAATATTGACGTTTTAAATAATAAATAAGGACGTGACATTAATTTGACATAAAATATATATAAACACTTATTTGACGACTGACAAATTAAAATCAAAATAAAAAATGAAAACGACATCTAAAGCAACATTATTAAAAACAAACAACACAAACAGTATTAGACCAATAGTTTTAACAAATGAAAAACTTGCCAGAAGTAGATTATTTGCTCAACTTAAGTCTAGCCAACGTTCAATTTTAAATGTCACTAACTCTTTATTAATGCCAATAATTAGGCAAGGACATTCGGCGTTAGAAACTATTAAACAAGACTCAGTACCAGAAGTATTTGATCCAAATATCAAACAATCCTGGTTCACTATGATGTATCAAGGTAATACCGTTGCTTGGTGGAGTGTCGATCGCTCTACATTAGATCAACTCGCCAGTTGTTATTATGGCAGCCCAAGTAGTCCGGCTAAATCTCCCTTACTGCCTCCAAGCAACTCCGAATTTCGTCTGGCAAAACGTTTTATGCTTGGTGCATTAAAAGCATTACCCGATTTATCCCTAGATCCAGATGATATCGAATTAACACTATTAACAAGTGCCAGTGAGATTAATGCACAGGTGATTTGGACAATGAACTTTGCCAAAGAAAGCTACATAAAACCTATGCATTTTTGTGTCAACGAACAACTTTTGGGTTTGCTCTCCAACCAACCAACCCATCAAGAGCCTGCTCTAAACCTGGCTGAAAAGCTTAAAGAGAAGAGCCGCCAAATTCCTGTGCAACTCAAAGTTGAACTAGGAAAAGCCAATACCAGTATGACAGAACTAAATCAGTTACGTCCGGGCGACATTTTACCATTGACACTACATGCACATTGCCCAGTAAAAGTGACTGATCACCATCTATATGACGCCAATATTTATACCGATCAAGGTCAAATGATAGCCAAAATCACTAAAGTTCAAGACGAGGAAAAAATGACATGAGTGAACACGATTTATTAGCTGATACGGATTTATTGCTAGATGCTGACATCTTTGGTGATGATGAGCCATTAGATCTACCAAACACAACGAAACCTACAAAAGATATGTCTTTTTTCCAGCAGCTACCAGTTCAAGTGACGCTTGAATTGGCCAGTGCTGAAGTATCACTAGGTGAACTCACAGAAATGGGAGAAGGAAACGTCATTATGCTCGATCGTATGGTGGGCGAACCATTGGACGTGCGTGTGAATGGTGCTCTATTAGGCCGTGGTGAAGTGGTTGAAGTCAGTGGCCGTTATGGTGTGCGTTTATTAGAAGTTGAATCAACACAACTTTAAGACAAGTGATTTAAGGTTTACACACATGTGTCGAGTATTACTGATCCTAGCGCTAATGTTTTCACCGTTAGCAAGTGCTTCTGAAGGGCTTACCCTGCTGACATTATCTGATGGCGATCAGCAACAGTCGGTAAACATTAAGCTTGAAATTTTAGCATTAATGACCGTCTTGAGTTTATTACCTGCCATGCTAATGATGCTCACCAGTTTTACTCGAATCATTGTGGTACTCGCTATTCTTCGTCAAGCCATTGGCCTGCAACAAAGTCCGCCTAATCGCATACTTGTTGGCATTGCATTAGTGATCACACTATTTATTATGCGTCCTGTAGGTAATGCCATTTATGAAGATGCTTTTGTTCCTTATGACAAGGGGTTAATTGAACTACCTGAAGCAGTAGAACGCGCAGAACAACCGTTACGTAAGTTTATGTTGGCACAAACTCGTGAAACAGATTTAGAGCTACTATTAAAAATTGCTGATGAACCTACAACGCTAACGAAAGATGAAGTGCCATTTTTAGTCATGATGCCTGCCTTTGTATTGAGCGAATTGAAGACGGCATTTCAAATCGGCTTTTTGTTGTACTTGCCTTTCCTTGTTATTGATTTAGTGGTCGCCAGTGTGTTGATGTCTATGGGGATGATGATGCTATCGCCACTGATTATCTCGTTACCCTTTAAATTGATGGTATTTGTACTCGTTGATGGTTGGTCGATGACGGTAAATACCTTAGTCGCCAGTTTTGGTTGACGGAGCGAGTTATGGATACTAATCAACTCACAGCTATTTTCGCTGATGCTATTTATTTGGTGGTTGCCATGGTAAGCGTACTCATCGTACCAAGCTTACTATTGGGCTTAATCATCGCAGTTTTTCAAGCTGCGACTCAGGTGAACGAACAAACACTGAGTTTCTTTCCTAAGCTCGTGTTTACTTTATTAACCGTTTTGTTTACCGGCAACTGGATGTTGACCAAGTTGGGTGACCTATTTAACCAGCTGTTCTACAACATTCCACATGTCATTGGTTAAACCTAAAAACATCAGTTGAACGCTAAAAATAACTTATGAAATTACAACATATTTTCGATTTTCATTGGCTCACCAGTAAGGTGAATCGCTCTACGCTTAAAGGCGTATCAAACTGATGTCTTTAGGTTAACCATGCTAGCGCTTACTACCGATCAAATCGTCAGTTTTCTTGGTTTATTTTGGTGGCCATTTTGTCGACTAATGGGTGCATTTGCCTTAATGCCGATGCTTGGTAGTAGCTATACACCAGTTACTGTTCGCATTTTGCTCGCTGCCTCTATTTCTGGAATTTTAGTGCCCGTATTACCTGCAATGCCACATATTGATCCGCTTTCGATACAAGGAGTATTGGTAGCTGGAGAACAAATGTTGGTGGGAGCCATGATGGCATTATTCGTCAATATGCTAATTGTTACCATGACTATGATTGGTGCCATGATGGCGATGCAAATGGGGTTAGCCATGGCAATGATGAACGACCCATCAAGCGGCAGTTCTAACCCGATTATTGGTCAATGGTTGTTAATATACGCTATTCTTTTATTTCTCTCTTTAGATGGACACCTTGTCAGCATTGGTATCATGGTCGACAGTTTTCATCTATGGCCTGTGGGCAGTGGTGTTCTCGGCCTGCCATTAATGTCATTGGTCTCCAAATTCGGTTGGATGTTTGCGTCCGCCTTTATGGTCGCACTGCCGGTAATTATTGCGATGTTGTTAGTCAATATTACCTTTGGTGTGCTCAGCCGTGCAGCACCTTCATTGAATGTGTTTGCATTGGGCTTTCCTATGTCAATGCTCATGGGGCTCTTTTGCGTACTATTCTCGTTTTCCGGTTTA
Organism: Parashewanella hymeniacidonis; assembly: GCF_016900895.1. Taxonomy (GTDB): domain Bacteria; phylum Pseudomonadota; class Gammaproteobacteria; order Enterobacterales; family Shewanellaceae; genus Parashewanella; species Parashewanella hymeniacidonis. The sequence goes on along the minus strand of NZ_JAFEUN010000020.1, from coordinate 35,088 downwards.
CCGTCTCGATATAGCGACTTTTGCATTGAAGCCTTGCAAAGTATGCAAAATTTTATTGGTGGTAGCTGATTATGAGCGAAAATAGTGCACAGGACAAGTCAGAACAGGCCACCCCCCAAAAACTAAAGAAAGCGAAAGAAGAAGGACAAGTTCCTCGCTCGAAAGATCTCGCTTCTTCAGCCCTCATCATGGTAGGTGCCGGTCTACTGATGAGTTATCAAACTGAAATTGCTTCGCAAATTGTTGAACTCACACAGTTCAACATGATGATTGACAAAAATGCGTTGCGAGAAGCCGATATTTTGCAGCTACATCTCGCATCGTCACTCATGTCTGTGGTTACTATTCTCGCACCAATATTGCTGATTTTAATGCTGACGACCATTGTCACGGGGTCACTGCCGGGTGGGGTGGTATTAAGCGGAAAAAACTTAGGTTTTAAATATAATCGTATCGATCCGATTAAGGGCATAGGCCGTATTTTTTCAACTCGTTCTTTAGTTGAGCTCCTCAAATCTGTGCTGAAAATCATTCTATTAGCCGGAATTATGATTAACTTACTATCTAATGAACTACCGAGTTTACTCGGCTACAGCCAGCTTGCTGTTGATGAAGCCATTACTCAAGGGATCCATATGCTGGCCATGGGGATGCTGTACCTGTCACTTGGCTTATTAATCATTACCTTTATCGATGTTCCGTACCAATTTTGGCAACATGGTAAAGAGCTGAGAATGTCGAAACAAGAAATTAAAGAAGAACAAAAACAGCAAGAAGGTTCACCAGAGGTTAAAGGCCGTATTCGCCAATTGCAGCAAAAGATTAGCCGCTCTCGAGCTGATGTTTCCATTCCACAAGCAGATGTTTTGCTAGTAAACCCGACCCATTATTCCGTCGCACTGAAGTATGACGAACAAAAATCTGATGCGCCTTATGTTTTAACTAAAGGCACCGATGAACTTGCTCTGTACATGAAGCAAATTGCAAAAAAACATGATGTTGAAATTGTAGAAATTCCGGCATTAACTCGTGCGGTGTACTACTCCACACAAGTTGAACAACAAATACCAGCAGCCTTATTTGTTGCTATTGCTCACATTCTCAATTATGTCATGCAATTACGAGCGGCACGCCAAGGTAAGCAAAAAGCGCCTGCGCCCTTACCGAACTTTTTCATCCCACCACATTTAAGACACGACTAGAGGTACAAAGCAGCATGGACACGTTTACCAAGCTTTTTTCGGGTAACAAGGCATACATCGGCATTCCGGTTATGCTTTTAGCAATGCTTGCCATGGTAATTTTACCATTGCCGCCTTGGCTACTGGATATTTTGTTTACTTTCAATATCGTGCTATCAATCATGGTATTACTGGTTGGCGTATCGATTCGTAGACCATTAGAGTTTTCAGTATTTCCAACCGTTTTGTTACTCGCCACGTTAATGCGTTTAACCCTAAACGTTGCCTCAACTCGTGTGGTATTAATTGAAGGACATAACGGTGGTGATTCAGCAGGCCGAGTGATTCAAGCCTTTGGCGAAGTGGTGATCGGTGGCAACTATGTAGTGGGTGCGGTGATCTTCCTGATCTTAATGATCATTAATTTCGTGGTGATAACCAAAGGTGGAGAACGAATTTCTGAAGTGTCTGCACGTTTCACTTTGGATGCCTTACCTGGCAAGCAAATGGCGATTGATGCGGACTTAAATGCAGGTGTAATTAGCCAAGAACAAGCTAAAGAACGCCGTCAAGATGTTGCCCGTGAAGCCGACTTTTACGGTTCAATGGACGGTGCTTCGAAGTTTGTACGCGGCGATGCAATCGCCGGAATATTGATTTTAGCCATCAACATTATCGGTGGTATATCCATCGGTGTGTTTATGCACGATTTAAGTGCCGCTGATGCCTTTAAAACCTATGCATTACTCACCATTGGTGACGGCTTAGTTGCACAAATCCCATCACTACTTTTAGCAACGGCTGCAGCGATTATCGTAACCCGTGTTTCTGATGAAGAAGAGATGCCGCAGCAGTTAGGCAAACAATTACTGGCGAACCCTAAAACCTTAGCTACTGCAGCTGGTGTAATGGTGGTGCTTGGTATAGTACCTGGCATGCCAACCTTAGTATTCTTAACCTTCGCTGCGATTCTCAGTTTTGCTGCTTGGCGTCAATATCAATTCCAACCGTCAGCAGCGCAAGATCTTGATATTGAAGACGTCGCTGAAAATAGCTTATCTGAACCTGCAGCGCCAAGTTGGGATTCACTCCCCTTTACCGATCTCATTGAAGTACGCTTAGGTTATCGCCTAGTACATCTGGTTGAACGATCCAAGGGCGCTGAACTGCAAAAACGTCTAACGGGTATTCGCCGAACACTGTCAGAACAAGCTGGTTTTTTACTGAGTGAAGTACGAGTACGGGACAACTTATCGCTTGCACCCAATGCTTATCAAATCAGCGTGATGGGAACACCAGTGATACTTGCAGAGTTAGAGCCTGAAAAATTAATGGCTATCAACAGTGGCGCTGTTCACGGTCAGCTTGATGGCACCTTAACCAAAGATCCTGCTTACAATATGGAAGCTATTTGGATTGAAACAAGCCAAAAATCGAAAGCGTTGAACTTAGGCTACTCCGTTGTGGACAATGCCACTATTATTGCAACTCACGTCAGTAAACTGATCCGAGAATCACTTCCTGAAATGCTACAACATGATGATGTGCATGCATTAAATGATCGGCTTGCAAAACAATCGCCTAAATTAGCAGAATCTTTAAATACAGCACTTACCCCAATTCAGCAGCTTAAAGTGTTCCGCTTATTATTGAGAGAACAAGTCTCGCTTCGGGATATTCGAACCATTGCTACGACCTTGCTAGACTGCAGTGAAAACAGCAAAGATCCTATTTTACTTGCTGCAGATGTACGCTGTGCATTAAGAAATAGCATTCTGCACAGCATCGTAGGTAATGCGAATAAAGTGAAGGTGATGACGCTTGCCCCAGAACTTGAACAAACGTTGATGACAGCTCTAAATCAGGCTCAGCAACAAGGTAACGTATCACTGGATAGCTTCCCTATTGATCCACAGTTACTGGCTCAGATTCAACAGTACATGCCTGATCTATTGGCGAAAGCTAAAGAACAAGGTCATACACCAACGCTATTGGTGCCACCACAACTACGACCAAGTTTAGCTCGATATGCACTGGCCTTTGCGAAAGGCTTACATGTGCTTTCTTATAATGAAGTTCCTGAGTCAAAAGAGCTGATGATTGCAGGACAATTAGGATAAAAAACATCTAGCGCCTCAAATATTGTCGATTAAAAGGCGCTAATATTTATATTCTAAGTTAATATATTTAGTTAAGTTATAAGGTTATAACTGAGCGTTCTCATTTCAATATTTGAGGTTTGTTTTGCCAAAGTATCTTCAAAATTTACGCATTGTCGCCATTCCTTTTTTAGCAACGTTCGTGTGTTTATTTGCAATCTACTTTCAACAAGAACACTGGCAAAGCTGGCGACCAATTTTACGAGAGTTACCTTTGTGGCTATTACCTATTTCAGCGGTGATTGCGATTCAATTTAACCGTAGTCGCTTAAGCTATTTAGCGTTAATCTTCACCTTCTATTTTGCAGTTGAACGTAGCCTTTTATTCGATAGTCAAACTCTGCAACAAAACGCTTTAGTTATCTTCTCAACGATGAGTGCAGTGATGGCTTTTTTGGCATTAAGTAAAGACAGGGGCTTAGCGTCTATTTTTACTCTATTGAATATTATGATCATCAGCGTGCTTTGCGTTATGGGCTACTTTTGGCATCACTATCAAGCCAGCACCTTAGCGTTATTCGAAAACAATGCGAGTTTTCTAGCATCAAAAGGGCTTATCGAAATGCTCCCATGGGGTATCTCTGCTATTTTAATCACTGTTGCGACGATTAGAAATGGTACCTTAACTTCTACGGCAATTGCGCTTAGTTTCAGCTTTTGGTCGATGATATTCTTTAGTCCGGAGTTATTCCCTACTGCAATTCTACTAACCGTATTAGCGGCTCTTTATTTTATTAGCATTCTGTTCGACTCATATACTTTAGCGTATCGTGATGAACTAACAACACTTCCCTCAAGGCGTGCTCTGTACAACTTAGTATTGTCTCTAGGGCCTAAATACAGTGTCGCAATGATGGATATTGATCATTTCAAGAAGTTTAATGACACTTATGGTCATGATGTGGGTGATCAAGTATTAAAACTCGTCGCAAGTAAGCTCTCTAAAGTCAGCGGAGGTGGTAAAGTATTTCGTTATGGCGGTGAAGAATTTACGGTTATTTTCTCTCGTAAAAACGCAGCTGACACGATTGAACATTTAGAGGCTGTCCGACAGTCCATCGAAGACTATAAGATTGTTATTCGTAATGATGATCGAAAGAATGACTCTAAAAAGTCCCGTTCGAAAATGAAACAGGCGAACAAAACTGTGAGCGTAACCATATCAATTGGTGTAGCTGAACATGGTAAAGGTGAGACTTTTGATCAAACACTAAAGCAAGCAGACTTAGCTTTATATGATGCTAAGAAAAAAGGTCGAAATCAGGTTTGTCTGAAATAACACGATAATATTCAGTAAAAATTAAGAGTTACTCTCGGTATGTATTGATTACAAAAAAACCAGCAATTAGCTGGTTTTTATATAATAAAAGCTGCAATGGCTTATTTCACAACAGTTAAATGACCGCGCTTTTTCGGAGGTTTGTTATTACCGTCATCTTCAGGTTTAAGATCTTGTTCAGCCTCAACTTCAGATTCCAATAACTCATCATTCTCTACCGCCTCTAAATGAGCGTCATTTTCAGTCTCTTCATCGTCACTTGGTAGGTAAGCATCTTCCATATCAAACACAGTACCAGCCCCATTTTCGCGAGCATAAATAGCTACAATAGCAGCCATTGGTAGAACAATATGATGAGGTACGCCGCCAAAGCGAGCATTAAACTCAACAAAGTGATTGTTCATCTCTAGACTCAATACCGCACTCATTGCGATATTAAGTACGATTTGACCATCTTTAACATATTGTTGAGGAACCTGCGTACCTTTAACGTACGCATCAACAACAATATGCGGTGTTAGACCATTATCTAAAAGCCAGTCATAGTATGCTCGTAACAAATATGGACGATTTGGAGTCATGTATTAGATACCCATTCGCATTTCGCGTTCTGCTTCAGTCAACGATGCTTTAAATGAGCTACGTTCGAAAATACGAGTCATATAAGCATGAATGTGTTGACTAGATTGCATATCAAGTTCAATACCCATTGTAGGCAATCTCCACAAAAGTGGACCTAAATAGCAATCAACTAAGCCAAATTCTTCACTCATAAAGTATGGTGTTTCAGCAAAAATTGGTGCTAAAGCTGTTAAGCTTTCTTTTAATTGTTTACGAACTTGATCTGCATTATCACCGCTCTTAATTTTAGCTACGAGTGAATACCAATCATTTTCGATGCGATGCATCATCAAACGGCTACTGCCCCTAGACACAGGATAAACAGGCATTAGCGGAGGATGCGGGAAGCGCTCATCCAAGTATTCCATAATGATACGAGATTCATAAAGAACCAAATCACGGTCTACTAGTGTTGGTACAGAGTTGTATGGGTTCAACTCCATTAAATCTTCTGGTAATTCGTTAGGGTCAACCTGTAAAACATCAACAGTGACTCCTTTCTCAGCCAAAACGATGCGCACTTGATGGCTATATAAATCATCGGCCCCTGAAAACAAGGTCATGATAGAGCGTTTGTTGGCAGCAACAGCCATTGATACCCTCCAAATTCTTATAAAAATAAAACAAACGAGGGGCTAAGCCCCTCGTCTATAGTCAGATAATGTACATTTTACCCTTTAAATGGGGTTAGTGTACATCTCTCCAGTATTCTTTCTTCAAGAAATAAGAGATGATGAAGAAAATAAACAAGAAGCCAAGTACATACCAACCCATTGATTCACGAACCGTACGAACAGGTTCTGCTGAATAAGTTAGGAAGTTAGTAATATCAAGGACAGCTTGGTCAAACTCTTCGGCCGACATACTGCCGCCTTTCGCTTCACCAGGCTTACACGTTTGAATACCGTGATTATCTGTCGTACAGGTAGCGTCTTTAACACCTTCTAATGTTTCTAACACGTTAGGCATGCCCACTAAAGGGAATACTGTGTTGTTGACACCGAATGGACGAGTGTCATCTTTATAGAAGCCTTTTAGGTATGAATAAACCCAATCACTACCACGAACACGTGCAATCAAAGTTAGATCTGGCGGTGTAGCACCAAACCACGCTGCAGCTTCTTTATGTGGCATCGCATTAGTCATTAAAGAACCAATCTTAGCGCCATCAAGAATGTACTTTGCACGCATATCATCAGCTGATATACCTAAGTCTTCTGCAACACGACCATAACGTTGATATTCAGTACTATGACAACCAGAACAATGTTGTTGAAATAAGTTCAAACCACGTTCTAAAGAAGCTTTGTCGTGAAGGTCAATATTCGCTTTTTCTAAAGGTACACTGCTTCCTGCTGCGATAACAAAAGTCGGAAGTAATGCAACTAATGCAATAAGTAATTTCTTCATTAGTGAGTCACCCTCTCTGGTACTGGCTTTGTTTTCTCATTTTTACTATATAGCCACAAGAAGAAGAAGAAACCAAAATACAGTAGCGTAAAGATACGTGCCGCTATTGTTTTCTCTGGTGTCGCTGCAACGGCACCTAAGTAACCAAGAACTACAAATGAAACAGCAAACTGTCCAATATTCAACTTATGAAGCAAGCTACGGTAACGAACTGACTTAACTTTACAACGGTCTAACCAAGGTAGAACGAATAGTACTACGATAGAGAGTCCCATCACTACAACACCACCTAATTTATTAGGCACCGCTCGAAGCATTGCGTAGAAAGGCGTGAAGTACCAAACCGGAGCAATGTGTTCAGGTGTTTTCAGTGGGTTAGCTGGTTCAAAGTTTGGTTTTTCTAAGAAGTAACCACCACCATCAGGCATAAAGAACAGAACATAACAGAACAGTATTAAGAAACCTGCTACGCCCATGATGTCTTTAACAGTGTAATAAGGATGGAATGGAATACCATCTACTGGCCAGCCATTTTCATCTTTGTTTTTCTTAATTTCGATACCATCTGGATTGTTAGAACCCACTTCGTGTAATGCAATTAAGTGAAGGAATACAAGAACAACAAGTACGAGTGGTAACGCAATTACGTGTAATGCAAAGAAACGGTTTAGAGTAGCACCAGAGATCACGTAGTCACCACGGATCCAAAGTGTTAAGTCATCACCGATTACTGGAATCGCACCAAACAGAGAAATAATTACCTGAGCACCCCAGAATGACATTTGTCCCCACGGAAGTAGATACCCCATGAAAGCTTCAGCCATCAAAACAAGGAAAATCAGCATACCGAATAACCACAATAGTTCTCGAGGCTTTTGGTAAGAACCATAAAGTACGCCACGGAACATATGCAAGTAAACTACGATAAAGAACGCTGATGCGCCTGTAGAGTGCATATAACGAAGTAACCAACCATAATCAACATCACGCATGATGTACTCAACAGAAGCAAATGCGCCTTCTGAAGTTGGTACATAGTTCATGGTTAGCCAAATACCTGTTATTAGCTGATTGACTAATACCAGTAGGGCTAAAGAACCAAAGAAGTACCAAAAGTTAAAGTTAGTTGGTGTTGGGTATTGACCAACATGACGATTGTAAGTTGCCGTCATTGGAATACGTGCATCAATCCAATTTTGCATACTCTTTAACATTTGCATTACGCTACTCCTTTATCGAGACCGATAAGAACAGTTGCGTCATCCACATAATGATGCGGTGGAATTACCAAGTTCAATGGTGCTGGAACGCCTTGGAATACACGGCCAGCCATATCAAACTTAGAACCATGACAAGGACAGAAGAAACCAGATCTTATACCTTCAACGTATTGCTCAAACTTATCGTGTTCATAAGTTGGTGAACAACCAAGGTGAGTACAAATACCAACAGCAATGAATAATTCTGGTTTAATTGAACGACCAGGGTTCTTTGCATATGCAGGTTGTTGATCTTCTTCAGAGTTTGGATCACGCAATTGGTTATCATGCGTTTGAAGCTCGTCCATAATATCTTTATTACGACGAACAACCCAAACAGGTTTTCCACGCCATTCAACACGAATTAGCTGGCCTGGCTCTACTTTACTAATATTAACTTCAACCGGTGCGCCTGCAGCTTTCGCTTTGGCACTTGGATTCCATGACTTGATGAAAGGAACCGCTACAGCGACGGCACCTGCTCCACCTACTACGGCGGTTGCGGCGGTCAGGAATCTGCGACGTCCGGTATCGACTGGCGCATTGCTCATCCACTTATCTCCCAGAGGGTGTTGGAATTTTATTTATTCAACGATATTAAAATCTTGGTACATCAAAGCTAAAGGGAAAATTTTGTACCCTTTAGACAATAAAGTGTAGCACCAAAGATTGAGGCGGTGCTCATTATAGCGAAAAATTAGAAATAGATCATAGTGAAAACACATAAGTTACGTACGGATATTGGTTATTTTTTTCAATTAGAGGTGAAATAGTGTGTGAACTGGCTGAAAAACTGTCAATTAAACAGCAAGTGTTCAGCAAAGTTTGTGAATTAATAAATAAAAAGCCCGAACATGTTCGGGCTTTTTTACATTATGTTTGAGGTTTGTCTTCAAATTAATACGAAGTTATTTCTTTTCAGAACCTTTCATATATTTAAAGAACTCACTGTCAGGCGAAAGTACCATAACGTCTGAATTTTTAGCAAAACTCGCACGATAAGCTTCTAAGCTACGTAAGAAACTATAAAACTCAGGATCTTTTTTATAGGCATCAGCAAAGATTTTAGCTGCTGTGGCATCACCTTCACCACGTGCAATTGAAGCTTTACGCTCCGCATCTGCAATTTTAATCGATACACTCGCATCTATCGTTGCTTTGATAATCTCAGATTGTTCTTTACCTTGAGCACGATGCTCTTTAGCTACAGCTTGACGCTCAGCACGCATACGTTTGAAGATACTGCTACTTACGTTTGCAGGTAGATTAATTTGCTTAACACGCACATCAACGACTTCAATACCAAGATCTTTAGCACTTTCGATTGCGTTTCTTAGCGCGTCACGTTGAAGCTCATCTCGGTTACCCGACACAATTTCTTTAATCGTGCGACGACCAAACTCAGTACGCAAATCGTTATTCACTTTACGCTGTAACAGCGATTCTGCGATAGATTTTGTGCCTGTATTGGTCGATAAATAATATTTTTCGAAATCCTCTACACGCCATTTAACGTATGAATCTACCATCAAATCTTTCTTTTCAGACGTCACAAAACGGTCTGCATCACTGTCTAATGTTTGAATACGCGCATCAATTAAACGCACTTCGTCAATCAATGGAACTTTTAAATGTAACCCCGGCTTAAAGACCTTATTGGTTTGCTGACCGTCAATGTCAGTTTTCAATACGGCTTTAAAACGCGTCACAATTGCTCTTTCACCTTCATCTACTTTAAAGACTGAAGATAAACCTACGCCCACAAGCAGGGCAAGAATAATTAAAACTACTCTGCTCATAATTATCTCCCTGACTGACGCATACGTTGTTCACGCGTCAAACGGCTTGACCCTGGGGTTCCAGAATTTGTCGAGTGACTGCCATTTGAATGCGTTGAGTGTTCAGTATTTGGTACAACCTGGAATTGCATTGGTTGCGACTTATGTGTATTACCTTTTTCCATTAACTTATCTAATGGCAGATACATCAAGTTGTTACCGTTCTTGCTATCAATGAGTACTTTACTGTTACCAGCTAATACTTCTTGCATAGTATCAAGATACAAACGTTTACGTGTTACATCGGGTGCCTGACGGTATTCAGGTAGTAGCTTCTCAAATCGAGCCGCTTTACCTTTTGCATCTAGAATTACGTTTTGTTGATAAGCACTAGCTTGCTGAAAAATACGCTCAACTTGACCACGAGCTCTCGGTTCAACTTCGCGGGCGTATGCTTTTGCTTCAAGGATAGAACGTTGTTCATCCTCTTGTGCTGCGATGGCATCATCAAAGGCATCTTTTACTTCTTCAGGCGGCCGCGCAGGAAGCACGTTGACGTCTTTAATCTCTAAACCTAATTTATAAGGTTTAATGATACGCTCAATTTCTGCCAAGGTCGCTTTACGAATTTCTTCACGTCCAGTAGTCAGAATGTCATCCATTTTATTATGACCAACCACATAACGTAACGCACTGTCAGTTGCTTCACGTAAACTTGCGTTGGCATCAACAGAGCTAAATAGGTATAAATATGGATCTTCTACTTCATACTGAACTTCAAGCTCAACACGTACTACGTTTTCATCAGCCGTTAACATACTGCCTGAAGCAGGCAGTGAGCGAATGTTTTTCACATTGACTGGATAAACCTTATCAATGAACGTCGCTTGCCAATGTAAGCCTGGTTCAGAAACACCAATATACTGACCAAAACGAAGTACAACGCCTTTTTCAGCTTCTTTGATGGTATAAAAACCTGAAATACCCCACACAACTAGAGCTATAGCCAAGAAAATTAAAACTCCAGTTTTTCCAAAACTAGAACCATTTCCTTTTCCGCCCATGCGCTTTGACATTCCACGAAAGATATCTTCTAGATCTGGTGGTCCTTTATCATTCCCACCATTTCCTTTATTTCCCCAAGGGTCTTTGCCCTTATTTCCGGGCTCATTCCAAGCCATTCAACACTCCATAACAGAATGAAAAAATTTAAGTCTAATCACGCTATATAAAATCGACTTTTACATAAAGACGTGATCAAGCTCACTTACTGATAATTGTAGCTACTCTAACAGCGCTTTATCCGATAATAAAGCTTTCCAGCTCGCCTTGGCTTTGCTTTAACAAGCGCTTCCAATTCGATTCTGGTAGCCTAACGGACAAAATGCAATTTCCTAGCTCATCATATTCTTGCGACTGCGTTGCTTCGAGTCGATAAAACTGACCAAGATAATGCCCAGATGCAGCAGGAATTTTTAATGTAAATTCAGCAACTTTATCTCCAACAAGTTGCTCAATAGCATCTGCTAACAATTCAAATCCAAGTCGCTGCTGTGCAGAAACCCAAACTCTAATTGGCACACCTTCATCGTTATAATCTACTTTTGGCTTCACTGTCTCAAGTAAATCTATTTTGTTACAAACTATGAGCTGTGGGATTTCTTTGGCATTAATCTCTTCAAGTACATTTTGTACCTGCTCAAAATTTTCTCCCATATTTTCATCAGCACAATCGACAACGTGTAATAGCAAATCTGCATTACGTGTTTCTTGCAATGTTGCTTTAAATGCTGCAACTAAATCATGGGGAAGATGCCGAATAAATCCTACAGTATCAGCCAGAATTACGCTGTGATCTTTAAGTTCTAATTTTCTCAACGTTGGATCGAGTGTTGCGAACAATTGATCGGCGGCATAAACATCAGAACTGGTCAACGCATTGAATAGCGTTGATTTTCCAGCGTTCGTGTATCCAACTAATGATACTGTCGATAAATCACTGCGACTGCGCGCACGTCTACTCTGTTGACGCTGTTTATCGACCTTATCAAGACGACGGTTAATCGATTTGATTCTGCCACGTAGTAAACGTCTATCCGTTTCTAGCTGAGTTTCTCCTGGTCCACGTAAACCGATACCACCTTTTTGTCTCTCAAGGTGGGTCCAACCTCGAACCAAACGAGTCGACATATGTCTTAATTGAGCAAGTTCAACTTGTAACTTACCCTCGTGAGTTCTTGCACGCTGCGCAAAGATATCAAGAATTAACGTAGTTCTATCAAGGACACGGCACAAACAGAGCATTTCAAGATTTCGTTCTTGAGCTGGTGATAATGCATGGTTGAAAATAACGACATTCGCCTCTGTGCCTGCAACCATAGCTGCAAGCTCTTCAGCTTTACCTGAACCTACAAAGAATTTGCGATCGGGTGCATTACGACTACCAGTAATCGTACCAACAGCATTTGCACCCGCAGACTCCACCAACAATTGCAACTCAGTAAGGTCTTCTCGACGCTCATCATCTGCAAAGTCAATGTGGACAAGAACAGCTTTTTCTCCTGCCTCATAACGATCAAACAAAAAGTAAACCCCTCAATAAACACCTGACCATAAGTTCTTAATCATTTAAGCGATCAGATCTAGTGCAGTACAAGTCACCACGTAAGACGCATGGCCTTAGCTATGTATCTGAAGCAGCAACATAACTAAACTCTGCGGCTGAATCCTAACGTCAAAAACTCTCACATAATTTGTTATGGTAAGGTACTTTAATTACTCTTCGTTGCTATTCATTTCTTGTGCAGGACCTGAACCACCTTGATTAGCGCTTACATTAAATGGTCGAGCTGGTACAACAGTCGAAATAGCATGTTTGTAAACCATCTGGCTTACGGTGTTTTTTAGTAAGATTACAAATTGGTCAAACGATTCTACTTGTCCTTGTAGTTTAATACCGTTAACCAAATAAATAGAAACTGGAACGCGCTCACGACGCAATGCGTTCAAAAATGGGTCTTGTAATGATTGCCCCTTAGCCATCGTATTTTCCTTTTTTAATTTATTAAAATCAATCTACTACGTTAATAATAACAACAGTATGATACAACATGGATAAATTAGCTAATATCAAGTTCAGTAAGTTTAATCTCGCTCAAAATTTAACGGGAGGCAGCTTATCTAATGCTTCCTGTCAATATACTTACTAAAACTTAAAGATGCTGCGTCACTTTGACTACATTCCCTTCAGCACCACTTTCTAACCAATTTAAATCTCCCCAACTACGTAACCATGTTAATTGACGCTTTGCTAATTGCCTAGTAGCAGCAACAACTTTTTCAGACATCTGACTATAGTCAAATTCGCCATCTAAGTATTGCCAACACTGACGATACCCTACACAACGCATAGATGGTAGATTGATATCTAGATCACCTCGTTGTTTTAACTTGGTTACTTCTTCTACAAATCCTTGTTCTAACATGATCTCAAAGCGTTTAGCAATCTGCTCATGTAAGGTTTTCCTTTCAGTCGGAGCAATAGCAAACTGCACGAAATCATAAGGTAAGGGCTCAGCTTTAACTTGAGTCAATTCAGTTAAGCTCTTACCACTAATTCGAAAAACTTCTATCGCTCTCGATAGTCTCTGAGGATCATTCCCATGAATTCGTTCAGCTGATACTGGATCAACTTTTTTAAGTTCTTCATGTATCCATTGCCAACCATGCTGCTCTGCTTCTTTCATGATTTGTGCTCGAACTTCTGGCACAGCTTCTGGCAACGGTGATAACCCTTCTAATAATGCTTTAAAATAAAGCATGGTTCCACCAACTAAAAGTGGGGTTTTACCACTTTTTATGATGTTTTCGATCTCATTTATTGCATCACGACGAAAATCAGCCGCAGAATAACTCTCTATAGGATCTAAAATATCAATCAAACGATGCGGAGCTCTTGCTAATTCTTCTTTGCTCGCCTTCGCTGTACCCACGTTCATTTCTTTATAAACGAGTGCAGAATCAACAGAAATAATTTCACAATTGTGTTTTTCAGCTAACTCTAGTGCTAACGCTGTCTTTCCTGATGCAGTTGGCCCCATCAGGGTTAGTACTTTTGGATTACTCACTAATTTTCTCTTGTGAACTATTTACCAAGCTTTTTTCTGTTTGCTTTTCCGCTAACCAATTCTGCCAAGGTAAATGAATGCTTCTCGTATTTAAAATATCTTGTTGAACTTTATCATCTAAAAGCTCATATGCTTTCCAAGCTTGTGCTGCCGAAATGAAACCTTTTACAGATTCCTGAGCGAGCCAACTTGCCAACTCTTCATCAGAAGGCTCTTGAAACTGAAGCCACTGTAATAAAGCTGGAATCACTTTAGCAAGCTGACTGTCTCTTATATATGAGGGCACTTTTTTAATTATCAACTGTTTTAATTTAATTGATAATTCAATGCCTAATTTGCGTAAAATTTGTTCTTTATTTTGCACAATTTCTTGCCATTCTGGTACAACACTTACAGAAACGGGCATAAGTAGAGGTTGAGCTTGTAACCCATTTGGTAAAGTTTTTAAAATTGTTTGTTTTTGGGTGATAGTTGCTGCAGCTTTTACAGGCAACAACTGAATTTTATCATCGGCTACGATGACCCAATACTCCCCATTCACCAATGGCGGCATGCTTGAAGTAATAATTTGAGCTTCGTTCACTTCATCGGTTGTATTTGATGATGTAGCTAACAACTCAGCATAACTTTTTACTGCATTCGCATTAATTGAGTCACGACTTGCTGATTGATACCCACCGTAATTATTACTGCCGCCAGAACTCGATGAGTTGGATTGATACGCACCCGAAATATTTTGTTCAGAGAAGTTACTTTGCGCATAATCACTTGTTAAGGAACTTGACTCACCGAAATTAGCTCCATATTCGTCGGCTATATAAGACTCTGTTGGCACTGATGAACCCTCAGATTTACTTTGTTGCGACTCTGAACCTAAAAGATCAGCTACAGAAATTTGACTTAACGCCGACTGTAATGTTTGCAGAATAAAGTCGTGAATATAACGGCTTTGATGAAATCGTACTTCATGCTTCGCTGGATGTACGTTCACATCGACTTGGTGCGGATCAAGTTCGAACATTAATACATAGTTTGGTTGATCTTGAATCGATAACTCTGAGAATGCTTGGCGTACCGCATGATTAACTAAACGATCTCGCACTAATCGCCCATTAACATAAAAATAATGGGTAACAGGTGCTAAATCTTGCTGAAGAGGCGATTGTAAATAACCAGATAAAGACAAACCATCATGCTGACAATTAACTTTAATCGCTGTTTCAGCAAAAGCTTTACTACTCACTTGCGCTAGGCGTTGAATATACTGCGGCTCGGTCTTAGCAGGTCGGTAATTCCGAACCACCTTACCATTATGTTGTAAGGTAAAATGGATATCTGCTCTAACCAATACAATTCGCTTAAGCCATTCATCAATGTGGGTGAATTCTGTCTTATCACTTTTTAAAAAACGACGTCTCGCAGGCGTATTAAAAAATAAGTCCGCGACATCAATCGTCGTCCCAATAGGATGAGCAGCAGGAATTACTTTCACTGCCATCTGAGATCCTTCAGCATAAGCTTGCCATGCTTCTGTCTGCCCCTCAGGCTTTGATGTGATAGTTAAACGAGAAACAGAACTGATACTGGCTAGTGCTTCGCCTCGAAAACCAAAACTTAGTATTGCCTCAAGATCATCTAAAGTGCAAACTTTTGAGGTAGCATGCCTAGCCAAGGCTAGAGACAGATCCGCTTTTCCGATGCCACAACCGTTATCTCGAATTCGAATCAGCTTAGCTCCGCCCTTTTCGATCTCAATATCAATTTTAGTGGCACCAGCGTCGATACAGTTTTCAACCAACTCCTTAACGACTGATGCAGGTCTTTCAACGACCTCACCTGCGGCAATTTGGTTTGCTAGTTGTGGTGGTAAAATTTGTATAGGCATCTAATTTGCCCTTTGTTTTTAAGTTCTAGGAATGGTTAGGCGCTGGCCTAAACGAACGACATCAGATTTAAGGTTATTCGCTTTTTTGATTCTAGCTACAGAGACATTATAGCGTCTAGCAATTCGGGTTAATGAATCCCCTCTCTTCACCTTATGAATTTTAGGTGCACTATGATTAGCGATTAATGTATCTGAAGGCGCATGCTTTTTGAAATAAGAGACAATACCTGTTTTTATGGCATTGGCCAGTTTTTGTTGATGCTTTGTAGACCGTAACAGCCGCTCTTCTTGAGGATTTGAAATAAAGCCTGTTTCGACTAATAAAGATGGGATGTCTGGTGACTTTAACACACCAAAACTTGCAGACTCTGGATGTCGTTTATGCAGTTTGGTTACTCGGCCAACTTGGCCAAGAACACCATCAGCAATTTGATGACTTATAGCAAGGGATTTATCAGAAACCATATCAATCAGGGTCATCGCCAGATATTGCTCACTATCCGTATTTTCAATAGCGTCGCCAGCACCACCTAAAAGTTCTGAATGACGCTCTTTTTGCTCCAACCAACGCCCCATTTCTGACTTAGCTCGACGTTTAGATACTAACCATACTGAAGCACCGCGAGGTTTAGGGGTAGTGAAAGCATCTGCATGAATTGAGACTAGTAGATCTACTTTTTTGTTCCTAGCAATTTCAGTACGCCCATTCAAAGTGACAAAATAGTCACCTCTTCGTGTAAGAATTGCTTTCATTCCGGGTACTTTATTGATTAACGCTTGAGTGCGCTTAGCAATTTGTAGTACGACCTTTTTCTCATAGGTTCCTGCAGGGCCAATAGAACCTGGGTCATCACCGCCGTGCCCTGGATCAATGGCAATGATAATATCTCTGAGCTTTTTCTTCGGTTTCGTTACCACTTTTACAGTAGAAGATTTACCTTTGGTTTCAATATCAATAACAAGACGATCGCCATAAGGCTTTGTTGGTTTTAAAGAGAAAATCTTTGCAGATACAGGCTTTGTGAGATCAAGTACAACCCTTAATGTATTTTTTTTACTGGTTTTGCTGTAACGAAC
Organism: Parashewanella hymeniacidonis; assembly: GCF_016900895.1. Classification (GTDB taxonomy): domain Bacteria; phylum Pseudomonadota; class Gammaproteobacteria; order Enterobacterales; family Shewanellaceae; genus Parashewanella; species Parashewanella hymeniacidonis. The sequence goes on along the minus strand of NZ_JAFEUN010000020.1, from coordinate 18,312 downwards.
TCGTTTTATAAGCTTGCTTGAGTTTTTTACTTTTGAGAGTGAAAGCTTTGATTTGGAGCCTTTCAAATCAACAACAAGCCGATCTGGCTTCGCTAAGAAGAAATAACTGTACTGAGGATTATCACTTAAATCAAAAACGATTCGCGTAGAGTCAGGCGCAGCCCAGATACGAACACCTTGCAATGTATTAGCAAGTGCAGAATGTATCGGCAGTAAAAAAATGAAGACAATAAGTAGTCTTTTAATTAAGGCTCTATTGGGCATAAAGTTAGTATTATTTTAATTGACTTTTATTGTAACTGACTAAGTAATGCCTCACCAATCGGTGTTCCGGCTTCCATGACAACCTCTCTTCCTGAGTCAACATATTGAATCTCAATATGTATATCGGCTTGTGGTAATAAACCTTGGCCATGTTCAGGCCACTCCACAATACACAAACTATCATCTGAAAAATAGTCTCTTATTCCCATAAATTCGAGTTCTTCTGGGTCCATCAATCGATATAAGTCGAAGTGAAACACCTTAAGCTCATTAATTTCGTATGGTTCAACCAAAGTATAAGTAGGACTTTTTACTGCGCCTGGATGCCCTAACGCTTGGATTAAACCACGTGAGAAAGTGGTTTTGCCTGCACCTAGATCACCTTCTAAAAATATCGTCAAAGGTGGTTTAACAACTTTTGCAAGTTTATTCCCAAAAGCGACGGTAGCGTCTTCATTTGCAAGAGAAAAAGAGTATTGTTTCATTTGAGTACTTACGACAACTTAATTAGCGCTAATTATACTGAAAAAAAAACCGAAGTCTTTTTAACTTCGGTTTTCAGCAGAAAAATTTTCAACCTAAGATGCTTGCTGTGCTCGCTGCATGTTCATTAGCCATTTGCCATAAATATAAATACCTACGGCAGAAATTGAACCAATGGCAGCAATGATGTACCACGCAGCTCCAATATTGTGAATTTGGTATAAATATTGTGTCAGGTACTGAGCTGTTTCACCGGTAAATTGTACTGCTGTGGTAAATGCTTCGCCTTCAGGAATCGCATCGACCTGAGAGGCTGACATGCCTCTTTCCAGCAATAGTTCACGTGAAAACACTTCTTTTGACGCAAATGCTTCATACAATCTAGGAGCGTAACGACTTTCTAAACTCCACCCAATACCTTGTGGAAGCATTACGAAACCTAAGTACATCGCCTTTTTGCCTTTGGGAGCAATATTACCCATAAACTCGTTTTTCTTCGGGCTGATCATCATCTCACCGATAGAAAACATAGCTATCGCAATTGCCATCATCCAAGCAGCATTGGTATAGCCAATAACAAGGAACGCCGCAATACTTAACAGACATCCTGCCAACATGTCATGATCAACGCAGCATTAATATTAATCATACCTTCTGGCATGATTTTAGTTCCAGCAAAGTCCATTCCTAGCACGGTTTGCCAGAAGCTACTTGAGGTTCCGCCTTCACCAAATAAACTGGTAACGATAACGCTAGTGTCTACCCACTCTGAGATGTGGATCGGTAAGACATCAAATAATGCATTGAACAAGAACCAAAAACCTGAGAACACTAACATATAGTAAATTACAATCGGCTTTTTAAGTTCATGTAATGCCTCTTTCCAAAGCACTTTTTGCTTAACCTCACCACTACGAACTTTGTCCATACGAGCTAAGCGTTCTTCTTTACCTGGCTCTTTATAAGTCAGCAATAAAATGAAGTTAAGTGAGATAATAGCAGCACAAGCAAAAAACACATTTTCCCATGCTAATTGACGCATATGAACCGCGACTAATGGCCCAATAAAACCACCAATATTAACAATTTGGTAAAAGATACCCCATGCCATGGACGTATTATTACGATTGGTCGATAAAACTAATGTACCTTGAATACCCGGTTTAAATATACCTGTACCAGTCGCAAGCAACATGGCACCAAAAAAGAATCCCCAATAAGTTGGGAAAAACGCCATGACCATATAACCAGAAATTTTGATTATGGTTGAAGCAAAAATGGTTTCTTTGTAGCCAACTCGATCAGAAATACCACCAGTTAAGACTGGAACAAAAGTCTGCATTAATGCCCAGATAAGAAGAATATCACTGTACTCTCTTAAGTTAATGCCTAATCCACCTTCAGAAACTGGAGATTTCGCATAAAGACCAGCACTGGCTTTTACCCCATAATAAGCAACACGCTCAACCAGCTCCATACCACCCACAAGCCAGAATACGTAGCTTAAACTGACGATTGAAGCCCACATGCCTAACTGTTTAACTTCAGTTAAATCGTTACCCGAAACTGAGCCATTATTGCTCATATCCCGCTCCTTATTTTTATCGTTATTTACTTTTGCCTTACCAATGAATGAAACCAAACAGTCTCACAACACATTTAACAAATTTGCAGCAATTGTATACATAAAGCGGATACTTTACAGAAATTAGGGAAAAAGGCTAGCAGAGGACGATGAAGGGAAAGATTTATATGTAATGACTCACAAACTTAAAAATCTATTTAGTCATTAGTTTTTGACTATTTTTAAATCTAGATAGATCTCTCGGGTGTATTGGAGGTGCTGGCAACGGTACTAACGGAGGAGCTGGCAATTCTCCAGCCTTGATCTCTGCCTTATTTTGCACAGCTTGTTTAAACTCCTTATTTACGTGTATTGCAAATTTCTCTTGAGAACTAAAAGGTACAGACTCAAAACCAAATGTTCGTGAAAGAGGCTCTTTACGAACATTTACAACATCAGCTCTTAACTTATGGGGTGAATCTGAAGATGTTTCAGATGCTTTACAATTTTCGTTCTGGGCTTTCGCATCTAATTGAAAGTAATCACTCACATGAGTTCTATGTAACTCAGAACAATGACCTGAGCAATAACCAGCACTTTTCACACTCCAACTTTTTTCCTCGGCCTCTTTCAATGAAATGCTCTTCTCAGATGAGAAACTGGAAGGTGTAGGCTGATGCTGTTCAGCAGGTACACTGCAATTCATTTCACTTAGAGCTTCCGATGATAAACTATTCTCAGATGATAAATTGGAAGATACGGAGTCATAACCTTCATCACAGGAATGATCAGTTATTGATTGCCCTCCTGTGTCGGCAGTTCTACTTGCTTCATACTCAGCCAATTCTGATGCATCAATTTCGTCATATTCTGAGAATTCTTCACTCGTTTGTATGTGATCTTCTTTACTAGGGGCATGTTCCCTAACTAAACGATTCTCCAGTTTTCGATAGCAATCGGGTCTCGAATCTTTTAATACTTCAGGATGTAAAGGTTTGCTATATTTGCGATTTAATAACAGCTTTTGATCTTCTGCTCTCTTTAAGGCCGATATTTGTTGATTATAACTTTCAAAAAACACACTTCCATTTGTAATTTCTGGACTTTCAAAAATTGCAGAATCATTGCCATACTTTATCGTAACCGTCTTTTCCTTTAACAGACATTTAAAAAACCTGTCAGTGTCTACTGCTTCTCCAGCGGTTATAGTTTCTCCTTCTACTATCAATTGTAAGGATGGCAAACTTCTCAGAGACCAGCTCAAGTTTGCTAGTTGATGTCCAAACTCTTGATTCGTTCTTGCTGTAACGAGTTTACCTACGGCGTATCTGCAGCTGTTTACATCAGAAGGATGAAATTTATACTGAATGTAATTGAAAAAATTGATTAAGCTCTGCTTTAATTTGGTTGTTAGCGACTGAGTGCTACGTTCGGATCTCAAACTTTTCATACGAACAGCATCACCACGAAAATCTCCCCAAGCCGAAAAGTTATCTTTTTGGGCTCCAATGATTTCAGCAGATAAAGGTGCTACAGACATAAAGTTATACCAAATCTCAAAGCTAAATAATCCCCCATGAACAACTCAGCTATGTAAATTTGAGCCTTATTCAACACTATGAATAAACGAATAGAATTTCGACTGTATGTCAATTGCAAAGAAGTGTAAAGAAACATAAATTATAATTTACGTTTCTCATATATTTTTAATGAATATCAAAAATTTAGATTTTTTACTTTAATTTAAGTTGGCTTTGATTTTTTTATAGCGAAAAACAAAATAAAAAGCAGGTATATTCATCAAAACCCCATAACACAATGATATCAAGGCCAACTCGGACCAGTTTAGAAGGTCATTGGCGATAAATATTCCCATTGCAGCGTTTTGAATCCCAACTTCAATTTGTAATGTTTTAGTTTCTCTTCTATCTAAATTAGCCTTTTTTGAAATATAAAATGTAACTGCTATTGCGAGCACACATAAACTCAAACAAAGAACAGCCATTAACACGCCCACTTCGATCAACTTTGTGAAATTATTGCTAATAAGTAGGCAAACAATCACAACGAATAACCAAGATGAAATAGCTTCTGCACTGTTTTTATAGCGTTCACAAAACTCGCTTGAAATATATTGTGTTGTCATTCCCAGAAATACAGGGATTACTGTCACCAGCAGCAGTTTTACTGTTGTTGGTAAAATTGGAATTGAGAATCTATCAACTTGAGATCCAAGCAATGATGCTTGAAAAATGAATAAACTCGGTAAGATAAACGGAAGCACCATGCTCACAAAAGCCGTCATGGATAAGGACAAAGCGCTATTTCCACCCGACAGTTGGCTGATAACATTTGATGTTGCTCCACCAGGACAAGCTGCCAGTAAGATTAGTCCAATACTAATCAATAATGGAACTTCAATGAACAGATTGGCAACGAGTATTACAAACCATGCTAAAGCAGGCAGTAATAAAAGTTGAAGAGTTACTCCCAAAAAGAATGCTTTTGGCTGTTGTTGTACGCTCTTAAAATCTTCGACTTTTACATTCATCCCGAGCACGAACATCATCAATGCCAAAGCAAGCGGTAAAAAGATTTGAAGCATTGATGTGAAATCTATCATTGAAGTTATTACTGTAAGTGCAGAAGGCTAGATAAATTACAAAACATCAAAATAAAAAACAATGATGTAGCGCAGAAGAAACTGACTTTGTGTTTATTTTCGAACAAGACAAAGGCGATCGATCTGATCGCCTTTGTATCTAGTTAGAGACAAGATTGCTTTTAAACCTATTTAAGCCAGTTTCGCAAATTCAGCTTTCGTATCGTTTAGCTTATCCATATCACGTTCAAGATCAGCCAATTTCGCTTTCTCTTTATCGATAACCGCAGCTGGTGCTTTAGCAACAAAACCTTCGTTAGAAAGCTTGCCTTTAATGCGTCCAACTTCTTTTTCTAGTTTTTCAAGTTGCTTATTAATACGTGCGGTTTCAGCGGCGACATCGACTAAACCTGCCATTGGGATCAATAGTTCCATTTCACCGATCAAAGCAGTTGTTGACATTGGTGCCTGTGCATCATCTGCTAGCACAGTCATTGATTCAAGTTTTGCCAATGTAGCAAAGAATGCTTGGTTTGCTTCTAAACGTGCTTTGTCTTGCTCAGACACGTTTTTAAGCATCGAACTTAATGGCTTAGACGGAGCAATGTTAAGTTCAGCACGAATATTACGTACTGCAACAATCACTTGCTTAACCCACTCAATATCTGCCATCGCCTGTTCGTCGACTTTCGATGCATCAAATTCAGGGAATGCTGCCTGCATGATAGTGTCGCCTTCCACTTTAACTAATGGCTTCACACGTTGCCAAATCGTCTCAGTGATATACGGCATCATTGGGTGAATCAAGCGCTGCATGGCTTCAAGTACGGTTAATAACGTATGACGTGTTCCACGCTTTTCAGCATCACTGCCATTTTGCAATACTGGCTTAGTTAATTCTAAATACCAGTCACAGAATTGATTCCATGTGAATTCATAAACTGTGTTTGCAGCTAAGTCGAAGCGATAAGCAGCAATATGCTCATCAAACGTTTTAACGGTATTGTTAAACAAGCTCATGATCCAACGGTCAGCTAATGAGAATTCCATCTCACTCTGTTCGTTTGGCAAAGAGTCAAAACCACAATCTTCACCTTCTGTATTCATCAATACATAACGTGAAGCATTCCAAATCTTGTTGCAGAAACTGCGGTAACCATCAAGGCGTTTCATATCCCAGTTGATATCACGACCTGTCGATGCCATTGCAGCTAAAGTGAAACGTAGTGCATCAGTACCGTGAGCTTCAATACCTTCTGCGAATTCTTTACGTGTACTCTTCTCAATCTTTGCTGCCAGTTTTGGCTGCATCATGTTACCTGTACGCTTCGTCACTAATGACTCAAGATCGATACCGTCAATCATATCCAGCGGATCAAGTACGTTACCTTTCGACTTAGACATCTTATTGCCGGCTTCATCACGAATAAGCCCCGTCACATAAACGGTTTTGAACGGTACTTGAGGTTTGCCGTCTTCATCTTTGATGAAGTGCATGGTCATCATGATCATGCGCGCTACCCAGAAGAAGATGATATCAAAACCAGTAACCAACACGTCCGTTGGGTGGAAGGTTTTTAGATCTTCTAAATTATCAGGCCAACCTAAGGTTGAGAACGTCCACAATGCAGAGCTGAACCACGTATCTAATACATCATCATCTTGGCGAAGTACTACCGAATCATCTAGGTTGTTATTTTTACGAGCTTCGGCTTCATTGCGACCAACGTAAACTTTACCTGACTCGTCATACCAAGCTGGAATACGGTGTCCCCACCACAACTGACGTGAGATACACCAATCTTGAATGTCACGCATCCAAGAAAAGTACATGTTCTCATACTGTTGAGGTACAAATTTGATATCGCCATTTTCAACCGCTTCAATTGCCGTTTTTGCCATAGGCGCTACAGCAACATACCATTGGTCAGTCAATAGAGGCTCAATGACTACGCCAGAACGGTCGCCATAAGGTACTTTCAAACCATGCGGCTCAATTTTTTCAAGTAAACCTAATGTTTCAAATTCAGCAACCACAGCTTTACGGGCAGTAAAACGTTCCATGCCTGCATATCGTTCAGGCAAGCTACCATCAATCTCGTTATTGATTGTGCCGTCTGTGTTTACGACTTCTGCCGTTTCACGAATCGCCGCATCCATGGTCAAGATGTTGAACATTGGCATTTGATGACGTTTACCAACTTCATAATCGTTAAAATCATGAGCTGGCGTGATTTTCACACAACCTGTACCAAACTCGATATCAACATAATCATCGGCAACGATTGGAATACGACGGTTTACAATTGGTAGAAGAATGAATTTACCAACTAGATTTTGATAACGCTCATCATCAGGATGAACCGCAACGGCACTGTCACCCAACATCGTTTCTGGACGAGTGGTTGCAACCTCTAGATAATCTTTACCGTCTGCAGTTAGCTCACCGTCCGCTAATGGATAGCGAAGATGCCACATTGAACCTTGCTTTTCTTTGTTCTCAACTTCAAGGTCTGAAATTGCCGTGTGCAGTTTTGGATCCCAGTTGACTAGGCGCTTACCACGATAAATTAAGTCATCTTCGTATAATCTTACGAATACTTCTTGAACCGCTTTTGATAACCCCTCATCCATAGTGAAACGTTCACGATCCCAATCCACTGATGCACCTAAACGACGAAGCTGTTTGGTGATGGTGCCGCCAGATTGCTTTTTCCAATCCCAGATTTTATCAATAAAGGTTTCACGCCCAATATCATGGCGAGATTTGCCTTCTTCAGCTTCAAGCTTACGCTCAACCAGCATTTGAGTTGCAATACCAGCGTGGTCAGTACCCACTTGCCATAAGGTATTTTTCCCTTTCATACGCTGATAGCGAGTCAGGGTATCCATGATCGTATCTTGGAATGCATGTCCCATGTGCAGACTACCTGTCACATTAGGTGGCGGGATCATAATAGAGTAATTGCCTTGGCTAGTATCACCGTGAGGCTTGAAATAACCTTGCTCTTCCCAGTTTTGGTAAAGCGATTGTTCAATTGACTGAGGATCGTATGTTTTTTCCATGGAATTTGGTCACTAAATATTTAAAGGTTGCTGAGCGAGGTCGTGAGTATTTAACTTCACGCCCATTGCTTTATACTGGCGAAAACGATCTCTTGCGATCGCTTTTAGCTTTTCGTCTGCGGCAACAAAGTCGATAATTTGCCCGAAGTTTACCGCAAAACTGGGTACTTGGTCTGCAAGATTTATCAGAAGATGACGATTTGTGCTAGGTCCAATTTGATCAAAGCCGATTTCAACTGGTGAACCGCCCTCTAATCCCTCACCTTTAAGGTTATGAGGCACGAATGATTGTGGGTCAAATTGCCAAAGAGTCTCATCAATATCAAAAGCCGCTGTTCGACTACCACAATGTATGTAAACTTTACTTTTTTGTCGGTAATGATATTCAGCTAACTTGCAAGCTAATTCTTGCACAGCTACAAGCGCTGAGCTTTGGCTTGCTTGATCTTGATTTGGAGATAATAGGTAGAAAGTTCCTTGCACTTTTTTTCCCTCTTCTGATCAAAAAGGCGAAGCTAATGCTTCGCCTATTTATTCTTGCTGCGAAGCATTATTCGCCTTGTTCGACGCCTGAACGATTCAACAAGAATTGTGACAGAATAGGCACAGGACGACCTGTAGAACCTTTATTCTTGCCACTGTTCCATGCAGAACCAGCAACATCAATATGCGCCCAGTTGTATTTCTTAGTAAAACGAGACAAGAAACAAGCTGCGGTGATAGAACCTGCAGGACGACCACCTAGATTGGTAAAGTCTGCAAATGGACTCTCTAGCATTTCTTGATAATCATCCCACAACGGCATACGCCATGCACGGTCACCACTTTGATCACCCGCATTTAAAATTTCGTGTGCCAGAGGATTATGCGATGAGAATAAACCAGAAGCATGTTTACCCAATGCAATCACACATGCGCCTGTTAAGGTTGCCGTGTCGATTACAAGTTCTGGGTCAAAACGCTCAACATATGTCAATGCATCACAAAGCACTAATCGACCTTCAGCATCCGTGTTTAATACTTCAACTGTTTGACCTGACATCGTTGTCAAAATATCACCCGGACGATAAGCATTACTGCCTGGCATGTTTTCACAACCTGCCAAAACACCAATCACATTAACGGGTAGATTCATCTCACACAAGGTCTTCATTGTGCCGATGACACCTGCCGCACCACCCATGTCATACTTCATTTCATCCATGGCTTCGCCTGGTTTCAATGAGATACCGCCTGAGTCGAACGTCAGACCTTTACCAACAAGTACGATTGGCTGTTCATCAGCGTTTGCAGCACCTTGGTACTTCATAATCGTCATGATGGACTCGTTAGCACTGCCACGGCCCACGGCTAAATATGAGTTCATACCTAGCTCTGCCATTTGCTCTTCGCCAACGGTAGTGACGTTTAAGTTGTCATATTGCTCAGCCATTTGACGTGCTTGTGACGCTAAATAAGCTGGGTTACAGATGTTTGGCGGCATGTTGGCCACATCACGACACAAACGCATACCATCAGAAACTGCATTACCATGCTCAATCGCACGTTCACCAAAAGGCAATTCACGGCGTGTTGGTACATTAAATACAATTTTTCTTAATGGACGACGAGTTTCACCTTTTGACGACTTAAGTGCATCAAAACTGTATAAACTGTCATTCGTCGTTTCTACCGCTTGACGTACTTTCCAGTATATATCGCGACCCTTAACGTGAAGTTCAGATAAGAAGCACACTGCTTCCATTGAACCGGTTTCATTCAAGGTGTTGATCGTCTTAGCAATGATTTGCTTATATTGGCGCTCATCAAGTTCACGCTCTTTGCCGCAACCTACCAGCAAAACTCGCTCGCTCAATACATTAGGTACATGGTGCAAAAGAAGCATTTGACCAGGTTTACCCTCTAAATCGCCCTTACGAAGAATGTTACTGATGTAACCTTCACTGATTTTATCAAGTTGCTCAGCGATACCAGATAAACGACGAGGTTCGTAAACACCGACAACAATACATGCTGAACGCTGTTTCTCTGGACTACCGCTCTTTACGCTAAACTCCATGAGCACTCCTAGATTCTTAAAGACAAATATTTTTATTTATAAGATAATATCAAATCTGCACCGCTTATTGGGCTAGTATTACAGTTTACATTGAATTTCTCTGTAAAAATGACATCAATAGATAATAAAAGCTCTGAAAGCAGACAGTTTACATGAAACTTATTCGTATTCCAGAAAAAAGACAACAACAATAGAGTCTAATACCCAGTGATTGTATTTAGATATTTAGTTAAAGAAGTTTTTAAGGCTCAAGCAGCGGTTTTAACCGTTCTTCTTACCATTTTTGTTAGCCAAAACTTCGTGCGTTTTCTCGGTGATGCCTCAGATGGTGATTTCTCTGGCACACTGGTATTAAATTTTGTTGCCCTCAATTTGCCTGAGCTGCTTATGCTCATTGTGCCATTGAGTTTATTCTTAGGCATTCTGCTCGCTCACGGTCGTATGTACGCCGAAAACGAGATGGTGATTTTCCATAGCGTTGGTATCAGCGAATGGTATGTCACTCGTGTCACCCTCGTTCTCGCGCTCATCAATATGGTCGCTACAGCAACCATCTCGCTTTACATCTCGCCTTGGGCAGAAGAGCAACAAAACGTGCTTCGAGAAAAAGCGAAAGCCGAGGCTGGTATTTCTGCCGTCATTGAAGGTCGATTCCAAAAAAGCCCCAACGGCCGTGCCGTATTGTTTGTTGAAGATAAAAACAAACAAGGCAACTTATCCAATGTATTTGTTGCTCAGCTGCCCGATGAAGATGACGTCAGTGGTGAAACCAATATCGTTGTCGCTAAACACGGTAAAGTCGTTGAAGAAAAAGATGGTGAGCAGCAGCTTAACTTAGAAGGCGGAACTCGCTATCAATTAAAACCAGATACTTTAGATTATCAAGTTATCCACTTTGGTGGTTACCAGATGCAAATTAAGGATCAAGAAGTTGAAGCCCGTCGCCGGAAGCTTAATGCGATGCCAACGGCTCAATTGATTGGTACTCCTGGCCCTGAGGCTGCGGCTGAATTCCACTGGCGTATTGCAATCCCAATTGCCATCTTAATGATGACGCTTATTGCTGTACCTATGTCACGGGTAAATGTACGCCAAGGTAAGTTTGCCAAAATGTTCCCAGCGATACTACTGTATTTAGGTTATTTCGGTATGCTGGTTGCCGGTAAAAAGGCCATTGCAGACGAAGTATTCCCTTCGTTTTTAGGTATGTGGTGGATACACCTATCGGCCTTTATCATGGGGATGCTGTTACTCGGAAAGGAAAGACCAACAGGTGCGAAATTTGCTGGCTTTATTAAACAAAAGAGGGCGAAGAAATGAAGATAATTGATCTTTATATTGCCCGAGTATTGATGAGTTCATCTGCACTGAGTTTACTCGTCTTGACTGGCCTTTCAAGTATTATTAAATGGGTAGATCAACTCAGAGTCGTTGGTCGTGGCACCTACACTATTGTTGATGCAGGGCTTTACGTGTTGTATTTGGTGCCTCGTGATATTGAGATGTTCTTTCCAATGGCAGTGTTGCTTGGAGGGTTGATTGGTCTTGGCATGTTGGCATCCAACTCTGAACTTGTCGTCATGCAAGCATCAGGTATGTCAAAGCTGGATATCAGCATCTCCACACTAAAAACGGCGATACCGTTAATGCTGTTAGTTATGGCATTGAGTGAATGGGGCGCCCCAATTGCCGAACAAAAAGCCAATGAACATAAAGCAATTAAAGTATCAGGTGGTAGCTTAATTAAATCGCGCCAAGGTGTGTGGGCTAAGGATGGTGATTTATTTGTGAATATCGGCCAAGTCAACGACATCAACCGCATCAGTAATATCACCTTGTACCATTTCAATGATCAACAACAGTTAACTAATTTAGTTTTCGCTAAAAATGCGGACTTTATCGACGGTAGCTGGAAAATGCACGATGTTACGCAAACCTCAATTACACCGACTAAGGTGACAAAAAAGCTTTCCTTCGAGTACGAGTGGAAGTCCACATTAACACCAGACAAACTCAGCATTGTATCAGTTGAACCAAAATCGTTATCAATTGAAGGATTGTTGGATTATCTTGAATATTTAAAAGTGAATAAACAAGATCCAAGCCGCTATGAACTTGCTTTATGGTCTAAGATCATGCAACCCATATCTGTTGCAGTGATGCTGCTCGTTGCACTGTCATTTATCTTTGGCCCATTACGAACGGTAACCATGGGTGCAAGAGTGCTCTTTGGTGTGATAGCAGGTTTTAGCTTCTATATCAGTAACCAAATTTTTGGTCCTGTTGTCATTGTTTATCAGTTACCGCCGATCATTGGTGCTGTAGCGCCAAGTTTGTTATTTACCTGTATCGCAGTGTATCTAATACGCAAACAATAACGTCACGCTTATCTGCTGTAATGTTAACCAGTTAACATTACAGCTTTGACCTACCCCACAAAAATAAATCCATAGTTTTAAGTTACCTAATTACTTCTATTAATCGTTAGCTACATCACGTTTATTCTAAATATTTATATCTATGATTCATCTGAAATATAAAGCCATATAAAAATTGTGACTATAAGGTTGATGTAATGAAGTTAAAAGCAAGTTTAATTGCGACTGCAGTAAGTGCTATGTTATTAGCAGGGTGTAATTCAGATAACGACGATAACAAACAAGTGATTGACCAAACCGTAAGATTCGCTAGTTTTAATGCTTCATTTGACCGTACTGCGGCAGAAGTACTTCCAGCAGAAATGGCTGCGGGCGATAACCAGCAAATTAAAAATGTCGCTGAAGTATTGCAACGTACTCGCCCAGATGTTGTGTTATTAAATGAGTTTGATCATGACGGCATCGGTGAAAATGACACTGCCGTTAAAGACTTTATTGCTAACTACTTGAATAAGTCTCAAAACCAAACAGAAGCTATCGATTACCCTTACTTTTATATTGTTTCAACTAACACAGGTTTGGCTGAGCATGACTTAAACGATGACGGTAAAGTAACCATCCCAGCAGATACCTATGGATTCGGTTTTTACCACGGTCAATATGGTTTCATCGTACTCTCTAAGTATGAGCTTGATACTGACAACATTCGCAGTTTCCAAAAATTCTTATGGAAAGACATGCCTGATGCAGCACTGCCAAGCAAAGTGGGAGCAGATGGAAACCTGCTTGATGAACCTTTCTATTCAGATGCAACTATGGAGCATTTCCGCTTATCATCGAAAAACCATATCGATTTACCAATTAAGGTAAGCGAAGATAAAACCATTCACTTACTAGCTATGCATCCAACACCACCGGTATTTGATGGTGTAGAAGATCGCAATGGCCGTCGAAACTATGATGAAATCCGTCTATTCTCTGATTACATCAGCAGCGATTACAGCCAAAACTCTTACCTAGTTGATGACCAAGGCAACAAAGGTGGTATAGGAGAAAGCGCTTCATTTATCATTGCTGGTGACCTGAATGCTGATCCTGTTGACGGTGACTCGTATGATTATTCAATCAAGCAACTGCTGAATCATCCTCGTGTAGCACAGGAAACTGCTGTAGGTAATATGGTTCCAGCTTCCAATGGCGGTAAAAACTACACTGATAAAAAAGCTGCACAAAATAAAGGTATCGCTGACTACTGGACTCATACCTTCCCATTACGTCTTGATTACGTTTTACCATCAAGTGATCTGAACGTTGTTGATTCTGGCGTATTTTGGCAAGCTGACGGTGAAGACTATCGTTATTTGTTCATCAACGACGAAGGCGAACAAGGTAAATCTGTGACTTCTGATCATCGCTTAGTTTGGGTTGATATTAAAATTAAATAGTATTCAGTATTAAATTTATCTATCAGGGGCTTCTCAAGCCCCTTTTTTATTCATTGTTTTCGTAACAAAAATTTAATAGTCTGGTTAAAATGAATACAACATAAGGATATGTTGATGGGAATTGCCTGCGTTTATACCCGAGCCAGTTGCGGCGTTGAAGCTCCACTTGTCACAGTAGAAGTTCACTTAAGTAACGGATTACCTGCCTTTAACCTTGTCGGCTTGCCTGAAACTTCAGTAAAAGAAGCAAAAGAGCGTGTTCGCAGTGCCATCATCAACGCTGGCTTCGAGTTTCCAATGCAACGGATTACCGTAAACCTTGCTCCAGCCGATCTCCCTAAACAAGGTGGTCGTTATGACTTACCTATTGCCATTGGAATTTTAGCCGCGTCAAACCAAGTTCCTCAACAAGCACTGAGTCAACACGAATTCGTTGGAGAACTCAGCCTATCGGCGCATGTTCAGCCTTGCACAGGGCTGTTGCCCGTTATTGTCGCCAGTAAAAAAGCAGATAGAAAGCTTGTTATGCCCATCGCCAATCGTCATGAAGCAGAACTTGTCGATTATCAGCAGGTGTATTTTGCCAGCCAGCTCGCTCACATTTCTGCTTATTTGCATGGTCAGGATAAATTACCCGGTATCGAGCCCGGTGCAGAATGGATCCATGAGCAAGAAGAGTGTATTAACACAAATTGCATCAGTGATGTCATCGGGCAGTATCAAGCGAAACAAGCATTAGAGATTACCGCTGCTGGCGGTCATAATTTATTATTTTTGGGCCCCCCAGGAACAGGCAAAACCATGTTGGCAAGTCGAATTATGTCACTACTGCCACCTCTTAATTATGATGAAGCTTTAGAAGTCGCATCCATTCACTCAGTCGCTGGCATGAACATTAAACCCAATGACTTTTTTAAACGCCCTTTTCGTTCACCGCATCACACCAGTTCTTCTGTATCTTTAGTTGGTGGTGGCAGCATTCCTAAACCCGGTGAAATATCGTTATCCCATAAAGGCGTACTTTTTTTAGATGAAGTGGCCGAATTTCCAAGAAAAGTATTAGATTGCCTTCGAGAACCAATGGAAACGGGTGAAGTTATCATTTCACGTGCGGCAGCGAAACTGAGATTTTTAAGCCAGTTTCAATTGGTCGCTGCATTAAACCCAAGCCCCTGCGGAGATGCAGAGAAAAGCCGTGCAACACCCAATGAAATTAAACGCTACTTAGGACGTTTGTCAGGCCCTTTTATCGATCGATTCGATCTCACCATTGATGTACCGAAATTACCACAAGGCACCTTAACCCAAAAACAGACCAATAATGAAACCAGCGCCAGTATTGCTGAACGTGTAGCTAAGGCCAGAACCTTACAGCTTCAAAGAGCTGGCGTGTTGAACTCGCAACTCAACGGTAAATTATTGAAGCAAACAGGCGGGTTTAAACTCGAAGATTTAGAGTTTTTAGAAAAAAGCGTCAATCAACTCGGGCTTTCAGTTAGGAGCTATCATCGTCTACAACGAGTAGCACGAACGATTGCTGATTTACGAGGTGAGACGAATGTAGACCGCAGTCATATTGCACAAGCTTTGGGGTATCGGGCAATGGATAGGTTATTGAATCGACTTAATCAAAGTTAAGTTTGTTTGGTTTCCCTTATTTTATGTCTTTTAATTTTAAAATAAGACTTCTTTGAAGTACAAAGTCGCGGGTTTTATACCCTTTAGCCGACATAAAAAACTATAATTTAAAGTATTACCATCATACTTGCGAAGTAAGCATTCACCAGAGGGGTATTGACAATCTCAAACTCCCGTTTATTGGCATTTATAACTACAAGCTTGCCATTGTTTTGTGACACAAGTACCACCCCGCAAGTAAGTTTCACTGTTTATTTGAAAAGTCAATACGGGGCTGGTGAATGGTTACCTTGCGAAAGCGGGTGTCCAGCGCCTTGTTGATGCGCAACATCATTTTTTATTTGAGTGAAAACAAAACTTCTGCGAAGTTTACAAAGTCGTGGAGTTGCACTCCACACCGCCAAAAGGGGAAGCCTCCAGCTACTTCCCCTTTAGAATCCCCTGAGCCGCCCAAACGAAGCTAAGCGTTTCAGATATGATTGAATAAATGCCTAACAGCTCTGATGGTACATCCTGTACCCCAGAGCTTGGCTCGACGTCCATGTCTCGCCCACGCCATTTTTCATTCAATCATATCTTCAACAGCTTCGACGGGGATAAGCAGCCCTTTAGCAGTAATTAAATACATTATGCTTCACACCTGCTAAAGCAGGTGTTTTGTAGCTTTTACCGCTGATGATGCAAAAGCATTCAACTACAGGATGTCTATTTTCATAGGTATGACTTAAGCGCTTTTAACTGAATCAACCGAAACCCCTGACGTCTACAACAATTCCCCATGACAAAGGTAACCATTCACCAGCCCCGTATTGACTTTTGGAATAAATGGTGAAACACCCTTAAAAGTGATACTTGCATCACAAAACAGCGGCACCCTTGCGGTTATGAATGTCAATAAACGGGAATTTGAAATTGTCAATACCCCTCTGGTGAATGCTTACTGACAAAGTTGTTGTGAGTTGTCAGTGAAAATATCGTAAGCGCAGCATGGACGCTGCGCTAGTTTCCGAGGTGCATGGATGCACCACCGGAAACGTTAGAATATTTTTGCTGTAAGACGAATAACGCTTAACTTTGTGGGGCGGCACGGGGAGATGGAAGAGGGGAGTTTGCTGGAGAACTCCCCTCTTCCTCGGGTGTGGGCAGAAAGCCCACGACGTTATAAAGTGCGAAGCGCTTTCATATCCAGCTTTAACTACATAGCTCGTTGATTAAAACAACCACAAATCTAAAACGTGCCGACTTTAATATTTGATGTAGCACAAGTAATCTTTATCATGACAGATACTTGGTATTGCCTTTTTATAAGCGACAAGAGACAATCTTTAGATAAAAAATGAAAAAGTATTTTTAAAGTAAGGGATTTACATGGATCAAGCTGCACCAGAAAGTACCATAAAATTTTATCAAATTTTCGAAGTAGCGTCAGATTCTAACTCTGTTCGTAAAATAGATCTAAACGACGCAGACGAAAATGATGTACTAGCTTTTGTAACAAAATTAGCTAATGATGCTAAATATGGAACATCCCAACGTCAAGCTACTTTTCAAGACTCTTCTGCCGTAAAAACAAATTTAATAGCCTCTTTAACCGATGATGAAAATAAAAGTAGCATATCAAAAATAGCTCAGCACCTCCTTTCTTGTGAAGTCGAATATAACTCAAAGCATGGGAACTTTAACGAAATTAGAAAAGGTTCATTATTAGTTTCAAATTTTGAGAGTAAAGGTCAAAACTCTATTTTAGTAGCAAAAATTGACGTAGAGAACTTCTTCGAAACTGAGCACCTTAGGCTATTAAAAGGGTTACCACAAGATAAAGGCGTGTATAAAACTTGTTTAGTTAACGTAGAAGTTAAAGCTCTTGGCGAAGAAATTTATTTATCAGATACAAACTCATCCATTTCCAAATTCTGGTGGAATACATTCTTAGAATGTGAATTCATTCGTGACTCACAAAAAAACACTGATTTAGCGTTTAGCCTATTAAGCTCTACCTTAAGCCAAGTCAACAAAGTATCCCCAGTTGATCATGCTTTTCTAAAGGGAAACCTTACATCATATTTTACGACAACAACTCACTTTGATCCTGACGAAATGATTGAGCGAATTGTAGGAAATTATGAACCAGAAAATGAAGACGTGGATACAAGTAAAATCAAAAAGGATTTAAAAAAGGCGTGTAAAAGTGGGAAATTTGATACTTCATTTGAAATAGACATAACTCCCATCAAATCTAAATTAAAACGTACCATTAAAATTGACGATGATATTGAACTAAAAATTAAAAGTGGTGACGTGTCCAAAATTTATCATTTTGAACATCAAAAAAATAACTTCATAGCTATTAAAGCTAAATCAGGATACGGCAACTTTAGAAAGCTGGACGTTTCAGATGATTGAGTTAAGTGAAACTCTGGCTGATTTATATTTCGAAATCAGTTTTAAAAAGGGTTTTAACAAAAATAATATTATTAGTGAATCAGAGCCATATATACAATATGTTTCCCTAATGTCAGCTGATCAAATATCTTTATATGAAAATAATGAGTGGTATCAAGATGTAGAATTAAATGTAGAATCTGCTTTAGATTGCATTACAGCTAATTTATTGGATTCATCAACCGAAGATACAGAGTTTAGCTTAAGAGTTGAAATTGATAAGCCAAGTAGAGGTTCGTTGCACTTCTACTCCTGACTCTTCTACACAAATATTATGGAAATTGAACTTATTATCGTTTCGTTGATCTGATCAGTAAATTACACTAGATAAGGCAACGCATCATGTCAATTTTCAACCAAGATCTATGGTC
>NZ_JAFEUN010000002.1 GCF_016900895.1 Parashewanella hymeniacidonis | reverse complement strand
TCGAAGATTGGATAGAAAAAAAAGCGACAGAAATCTTGAGTGGTAAAGCTTCACAAGTGGCCAAAGGGCTTGGTATCAGTGCGACAAAACGAAATTTGAGACAACGAGAGGCTATCGATAAGTGCATCAGTTATCTATTAAAAAACAAATCAAGGCTTGAATACGGTAAAGCCTTAGAGTTCGGATACCCAATAGCTAGCGGAGTAATCGAAGGAGCCTGCCGTCACTTGATTAATGACAGGCTAGATATAACTGGAGCTAGGTGGAGTCTAAAGGGTGCAGAGGCCATCTTAAAGCTACGGTCTTTGAGATCGAGTGGTGATCTTGAAAAATATTGGGAGTATCACAAACAGCAATCGAAACAGAGATTATATGAGTGTGATTAAACACGTCGGTGTAAAAGACCCACACCCAAAATCATTGATAACTGTAACCTTTGTCAGGTCTAAGATACTACTTTCTAAAGAAGATTTGAAACCACCTCTAGATGCAAGAGAATTCCATATATAAACTATCCAAAATTTCTTAATAAATAACTCATCTTTGATTTGACTTTCACCCAAACCGTTTAATTCAAAATCATCGCCTTCATTATCTCCCTCATAGTTTGTCACATTCAAAACAGTATAATTCAAATGTTTTTTTTGTGATTTTTCAACAAGTAAGGTGAAGATCGAATCAATTTGGAGAGCTTTGTAAAATGCTGTTTTTCCAGTTCCTTTATCGCCTAAAAGAAGAGTCTTTTCTGGAATAAAAAAATCTTCCATACAACGTCTTACATAAAAAAAGTTATCTAGATAATTAGAATCATAATTTATATTCTCAGCATACAAGTTGGGAAGGTTTTCTTCGAGAACCTGTAATATATCGTCTTTTATATCGTCTTTTATATCGAGTTTTGATTTATCATCTTCATCAAATATATTTTCTTCACCATTATCAATATTAGAGTCGTTCTCAGAAATAGTTGTAAAACTCTCAACAAACTTAAAAAATTTGGAGTATTGACTCGACTCTCCCTCACTGACAAAAAAATCATCTAAATCATCCAAGTCTTCATCAAACGTACCCAATGATTCGAGAATATTTTTTCGGTCAAAGTAAAACATATCAATATCTTGTTCAGATTGATCTTCTACAATACTCTTAAAACGCTTAAACCTTTTAGTTGGACTATAGCTTAATATCGATAATACGATGCATGCTGGAACAGATAATTTAGAAATAGTATGCACTACATTCTGAACACCGGGCAAATTTTGTGCGTCATCTCCTGAAAACGCTATTACTAAAGAAGATAACCGACTTAATGCACCAAAAATATTATTGAAACCCGTTCTTGAATCTACCAGAATCACATCAGGATTGAATGTAGACTGAACATTTTGAATTAATTTTGACAGAGAGGAAGTCAAGCTTGAGCTTTGTAAATCAACCCTTCCAAGACCTTCAAGATAAGATTCTAGGTCTCTTTGTTCTGAAAGAACATTTCCTGCGGACATAAGGTTGATTACCCCATTACCTGAATATGCTTTTTCTACATTATAAGTATAATCATTTAGTGAAGTATTCTCATCGAATAGCAAATCATTGAGGTACTCAACAACACCTGACTTGTTAGAGTTCAATTGAGAAGTATTAAAAAAATTGATAACACCAGGTGCTTCAAAATCACAATCTATAACAAAAACATTCTTACCTTGCCTTGCTAAATATGTCGCAGCCAATGCCATGGATGTCGTTCGCCCGACACCACCTTTATAACTATAGAAAGTGATCACATTGCAATTTTCAGGTTTTGAAATATTTGTAATATCTGAATCAAGCAAAGAATCTAAAGAGCGCCTTAAACCTAAATCTATCGAAGGAGAGTCAAAAATGTATTCAAACTCATTCTGGCTTTGATATTCTGAATAGAATTCGAAATCAACAGCATAATTACTTAAGAATATTTGTTCACATTGCAGGCCATCTCTATTTATTTTATTGAATTCACTTCTGAGAGATTCAACTGATGTAATCTCATCACTTACAATAGATACTTCAACATTATGGTTAATTGACAATTTAATCACAAACTTTCTGATTTTGTTAGATTTTTTCAGTTTTTTAAAAAAATCTTCCAATTTCTCAATATGATCTAAAGACTTTAACATTTTGCCCCTCATAACCGCGATATGTGCTTAAATGCACAAATTGCATAATCTAATAACTTAAATAAGTTAGTTTTTGTCAATCTTCCTTCAACGTCACTATTACAAGCAGAATACCAATACCTTACTTCTGCATCCCATGATTTGTATAGTAAAATAATATCTCGAGGTACCTGACTTCTATCATCTATAAGCTTTATTCCTGGGCTTTTCGAAATAAGATGGTCTTGGTACTTAGTAAAGCGATGAAATTTTATGTGTGATTTATAGCTCAGAGCAGCCGTATCAAGTTGTTGTACAGGTTTACCTCGCTCATAATTAATAACTTTATAAATTCCATACTTTATCGAACATTCAAATACGTAACCTGTTAGATAGTATAAATTTAGTAGCAGTTGTTTAGATGTTCCACTATCTGCACTCTTAGAGTCTAGCTCCTCTATACTATTTTTAATTACTTCACATGTAGTTAAATGCTTTCGTGCAGCATTTAAGTATTCTTTATACTCCATTGAAACTCTTACAACCCCACCTTTATTTATCAAGGCAATAATACTGCCAAAACTGCAAAAAGCCTACTTGGACTCGCTCAATATAAAAAATATTCTCGATATTCGATTTCTTAAAGTAAAAACCACAAACGGGTGAAAAATCATTGGAAATAAGCAGAGGTTTTGCGCAAATTTTGCGCCAGTTTTGCGCACTTTAATGTTCAGCCGTGCGATTAAACAGAAAAAACATATATAAATCAACAAGAAAATTGGTCGGTATGAGAGGATTCGAACCTCCGACCCCTGACACCCCATAATACGAACACTACAGATATTATTGCATTGTATTTAAACACTTTTTTATCTCTATAACAAGCGGGGAAAACTGGCAAATTGGGGATTTTAGGGATTATATTAAACAATGAGTTATGTGATGATCTCGCGCATTTTTGACACAATCTGACATAAACTGTCTGCCCCCTGACGTATTTTGACAGCGCTTAAGTAACTTGAATAGTTACTCAATACTCAAACAATGAATGTTTCCCTTCAAGATTGTTTACTGAGATACAGTTGAAAGAGTTTCTGCCCTGACGCTCAATCACTCATGCTTATAACTGATGTGTGGATGTAATATGTATACATTATGGGAAAATATTTGTTTGTAGAAAAGTAATCCTCTATAATTGTATTACTATGTATAACAATTGGTAGCAATATGAAGACAGAAATGCTGAGCACACGAATAGATCATGATACCAAATTAGCTTTTACTAACATTTGCGATGAAGTAGGTTTGAGTCCTTCTCAAGCAATAAAATTATTCGCTAAAGCAGTAATTAATTATGGAGGTATTCCCTTTGAGCTGCGTTCTAGAACTCCTAATTCAGAAACCCTTGCTGCAATTAAGGAGCTTGAAAGTGGTGCAGGAATAAAGGCTGATAACGTTCATGGATTATTCAAAGATCTTGGTATAAATGAGGCTTAAATGTACCATTTAGAGTATTCGAGTCAGTTTAAAAAAGACTTTAAAAAAGTAGCCAAACTAGCCATCCCTGATGTAATCGAAGTAGGACACATCATTACGTCATTACAAAAAAATAAAAAACTTGAAGCTAAATATGTAGATCATGCTTTATCTGGGAATTGGGCAAACTATAGAGATTGCCACATAAAGCCTGATTTAGTACTCATATACAAAATTGAGGATAGCACTCTGAAGTTGGCGAGGATTGGCTCCCACAGTGAACTTTTTCGTTAAACTCAAATTTAACTTTAACGGTACGAGAACATCTAACTAAAATTTTCTTTAAGCAGTTTCATCATATTACGCTTTGGCTTGAACTCTGTTTTGAGCTCTGAAATAAGCTCATGAAAAAGAGTATGATCTTTATTGGCCATTTTTTTCTTTAGCTGTTTAAGCAATTCAGTTGCATGTGCGTAAGCACCATTATTAGTCTCTGAAATGATTGGTCTTAAACTTCGATGATAAAGCTCAACCGCTTCTTTCGGGTGAGAAATAGTGATTATATCTGCAAGTTTTAATAAGTTTTCTTTCTTTGCTTGATGTTCTTTTACCCAAAGCCTTGCTTTATCTACTTGTTGCTGATCAAGATAAAACCCTAAAATTGCATCATATGAACTATATCTGAGTGAAGAGATATTTTTAAAATCATGCTTGGCATAATGTTCAACCAGTCGCTTCTCGATATTTGTCAGGTAATCATTATCACAATGCTGAGTTTCTAATTGGTTAAAAAGTTTCTGTAATTCTTTGTACTGCATGAAACTAGGTTCGGTATCAAAAAGTGTCCTGCCTAGTTTCCATGCCTTAGCATGCTCATTTAGCGCAATGTTAATTTCAATTTCTTGATTTGTGCAATCTCGTTGCTCTCTATCAAACTTTGCAGCTTGTTTTGCTTTAACCAGCCAATGCTCAGCTTCTAGTTCATCACCATTTTCTAAGCATATTTCACTGAGCTCAAGCCAATCTCTAAATTGGTTAGCCTTTATGAGTTTGAGTCTGCACTCTTCTCGCCAATCTTTTTTTTGCCTTGCTTGTTCAATCAACGGTCTAAGTATTGAAGTACTCACTGATGAGTTATTTTCACCCATTTGACGCTCAACTTCTTGAGCACATAATGATAAAAATTGCTTTCTCACCGCCGCAGAAAACTTAAACTCACCGGGTACTGATGGAAATAAGTCATGACCATGACTTTGGGTATGCTCCAATAACCAACTGGCTTTTTTGTTGATACTCCAGTCCAATTTACCAAAGAGATCGTGTAATTTTTTTGTAAGCGTTTCCTCAATTTCAATACGATGTCCGTATGAGTCATCAATTTCCTCAAGTACATGATCGAGGTGTTCTAAAGCATATAAGGATAACTTCCACTGTTTTTCTGCTTCTAAGCTATTGAGTCCTTCAAAAATTACTGAAAACTTTTCTTCAGCAAAAGAAAAATAGTCCGAAACATCACGGTAATCCCACAAGCTTTCTTCTGGTAGAGCGAGACGAATTAAACGTTTTAATTTGTCACTGGATACGGTGTTTTGGCTGGCACTCATTTTGAACAACCACTTTTGCCGTTCATTCGTATTTTCTGATAATTGCTGCCAAACAATCTCCAATAAATCACTGTGTGGCTTTTCGCTCAACCAAGTTTTAAGCTGTTCTAGCTCATTAATTTGACTTACTTCCTCATCGCTATTTAACTGGTTCACATACACTCCCAATGCCACACAATGCTTGCAAAGTTTCTGATACTCTGCCGCAGGGCAAGTGCACTGTCCTTCAATCTCATCGTCATGTTCATTAGCTATTAATGAGGTACGGTAGATAGAAGCCCCTCTTACCTCAGCCTCTACGCCATTTTCAACAAAAACGACACTATTGACGGCTCCAGATAGGACAATGTGTTCTGCTTTTTGATAGCGATCACTACCTGCTAATTTATATAAAAGATCATCATCAAACGTCATCGAAACTCAAAGAAAAATTCTGATTTGCTGGAAACGAAAAATACCAAAAAGTAAAGTGAAAAG
The DNA here is from genome assembly GCF_016900895.1 of Parashewanella hymeniacidonis. GTDB lineage: Bacteria > Pseudomonadota > Gammaproteobacteria > Enterobacterales > Shewanellaceae > Parashewanella > Parashewanella hymeniacidonis. The sequence continues at coordinate 81,647 of NZ_JAFEUN010000002.1, read as the reverse complement.
CGAATCAAAATCTACACTTTTATTTGGTTCATCCCGCACTGGTTGCGGAAAAAGGTAACTTTAGTCGTTAAAAATATACTGTTTTACTAACATCATGAAAATAAATCATAAAAACAATATTTTTGAAGGTAACATTAAAAGTTAGATGATAGTCATAATATTACCTTTCTACCGATGAATGCCCCGCTTAATCCGATCGTTAAAGTCTATTCAATAATCATTTCTTGTTGCAAACCGTTGCATACCGTTGCAAAGGCATTTCTATTTTCTGTGAGTGCTTTACAGAATATTTCACGCATGTGATTTTCTATATACGTTTTATTTGCATGATGCTTTCAACGGATTTTAAGTGTCTTTCATTTAGCTCAAAGTTTGGAGTATGAAATGAAAGTGAACTCATTCGAACAAAGAAAAATACCAATCACTCATAACTTACGTGTACTTGGTGCCCGACTTTTTTTACTGCTGTTGTTATCACTTGCACCTGAACTCGCCTTTGCTAACCCAATTACCGAAGGAGTGGATTGGGTGATGGATTTATTGACCAGCGGTATCGCTCGCAGTGCAGCGGTGATTGGGATTGCCATTCTGGGGTATCTCGCTTGGTTTGGCCGTATTACTGGCGAAACTTGCGGCAAGTATATCGCTGGGATCGTGTTGGTTTTCGGTGGCGGCACCATTGTCGACCTTATCATTAGCGCCGTGTCGTAGGGAGTTACCATGATTAATCAGAGAACTCATCAAGATCCGCTGTTTGTAGCCGTCACTCGTCCAGCCATGAAATGGGGCGTGACCTTAGATGGCATCATCATCGCTGCTGGTTTGGTTGCCATTTTGATGATCGCGACTAAAAATCCACTAACGTTACTGCTGTATCTGCCACTTCACGCCGTGATGTATGGCTTGTGTTTGCGTGATCCTCGCAGTTTTAGGCTACTCAAACTTTGGTTTAACACCAAAGCCAAGTCGCTTGCTTGGCGTCATTTTGGGAAATCGACGGCCTGCCCCGTTATCAATACTCGCAGCCCACAGTATCAAACCGGCAGTTGGAGGATGACAGCATGAGTACCAATTTAGTCCGCCAGTTATGGCAAAAAGAAAACACCGTTGCTGAGTTCATTCCTTATCAAACCTTGTGCGATCTCAACACATTAAAAACTCACAATGGCGAATACTTGCAAGTCATTAAGCTGCAAGGGATTGCTCACGAAACCCAAGATGCTGAGCAAATCCAACTTTGGAAAGAGCAACTAAACCTTACGCTACGCAACATTGCCAGCCCAAACGTGTGTTTGTGGTCACACATCATTCGTCGTGAACATAAAGTCTTTCCTGATGGTGAGTTTAACGTCGAGTTTGACCGTAAGTTAAATCAGAAATATGCCGCTAAAGTGTGCCAAAACCAGTTGCTGATTAATGAGTTGTACCTAACGGTTATTTATTCTGATGGCATTAATGAACCACTCAACCTATTCAAGAAAACCCTGACACAAGAGCAACGGATTGCTCAGCAACAAAAGGCCATTCATGCACTTGATGAAGTGGTGGCTACGGTTAGCTCTGCCCTCTCTGAATACCAGCCGCAGCTGTTAACCACTTATTTTAAAGATGGTCACTTTTATTCAGAAGTGCTGACCCTGTTAGATTTTCTGGTGAACGGCGAGTGGCAACAGCGAGTGTGCCCAACTGTTGATGTATCAATGGCACTGCCAAGGGTTCGGCCATTTTTCGTGCAAGATACCATTGCGTTAAAGGGCGTTATTGATACTCAGTACGGTGCGTGTTTGAGCATTGCCGAATACCCTGAAAGTACGGAAGCAGGGCTGCTCAACGCATTACTGTCTGCGCCGTTCAGCTTTGTACTGACCCAAAGTTTTAAGTTTTTATCTAAACCCATCGCAACACAACTATTGATGCGACAACAAAACCGTTTAGTCACTACGGGCGATTTAGCCCAATCACAAGTTGCAGCCATTGATGATGCGCTCGATGATTTAACCTCAAATCGAGTGGTGTACGGTGAGCATCATTTGGTGCTGACCATTCTCTCCAAATCCGTAGATTCACTTAACCATCATATTGCCAACGTGAAATCAGAAATGGCCGAGCTTGCCATTATTCCGACTAGGGAAAATACAGCGCTTGCAGCCGCTTATTGGTCACAATTGCCAACCAACAGTCGATACTGCCCTCGCCCAGCGCCGATATCCTCTCGCAACTTTGCTGGCTTTTGCAGTTTTCATAATTATCCAACGGGTCATATTGATGGCAATCAATGGGGCTGTGCCGTGACCTTATTTAAAGGCGCTTCAGATTCACCTTATTACTTTAATTTTCATGAGCACAACACGCCAAAGCCACCGCTACTGCTCACAACCAAACCTTCCGCCATTAACTTAACCACAAAGGAGGACAATCAATGTGCTGATATTAAGGAAACCTTGCTCAAGGATGAGCACCATGCTTTAGGCAATACCTTAATCATTGGCGCTTCTGGCAGCGGTAAAACTGTGCTGCAAGGCTTTTTAATTTCCCAAAGTAAAAAGTTTCAGCCAACACAAATCATCTTTGATAAAGATCGCGGTTTAGAAGTTTACGTTCGTACCTGTCGGGGCCTTTATCTGCCGTTACAAATGGGTAAACCTACAGGTTTTAATCCGTTTCATCTTGAAGATAATGCTGCCAATCGTCTGTTCTTAACTCAGCTGATTGGCAAGTTAGTCGGTGGTGAGTTGACTCACCTTCAACAACAAGAGTTGGCCAATGCTGTCGCTGGCGTAATGGCATTAGATAAACCACTACGTCGATTAAGTCGTTGTTTGGAATTTCTCGACCCTGTTGATGACACGGGCTGCTCAGCCAAATTGCAAAAATGGTGTGATGGTGGTGAACTCGCTTGGGTGTTGGATAATAAAATTGATGAATTGGATGTCACTCATCAGCAACTTCTGGCTTTTGATGTCACTGAGTTTTTAGATAACCCAGAAATTCGAACACCGATTGTGATGTATTTATTTCATCGCATTGAAAAGCTGATTGATGGTCGTAGATTGCAAATCATCATGGATGAGTTTTGGAAGTTATTGCTGGATGATTACTTTGAAGACTTAGCCAACAACAAACAAAAGGTCATTAGAAAGCAGAACGGCATTATGGTTTATGCCACGCAATCCGCTAAAGATGTACTCAAATCCCCAATTGCTCATACACTGATTGAGCAATGCGCCACCTTCATTTTTATGCCCAACCCCAAAGCCAGACGAGAAGATTACATCGATGGTTTTAACCTTACTGAGTCTGAATTCGACATCATCAAGACTCAACTTCAGCCTAACTCCCGTCAATTTTTGGTGAAGCAAGGCCACGAAAGCTCAGTGAACACTTTGGATTTAGAAGGCATGGACGAAGAGCTTGCCGTCATTTCAGGTACCACTAATAAAGTGAACCTAATGCACCAATTGGTTGAGCAAGTGGGCAGCGAACCTAGAGACTGGCTACCACTTTATTATGACGCACTTGCCAGTAAGCGAGGTGAAGCATGAATAGGCGAGTTCAGATAATAGTGTGCCTGTTGCTGACACAAGTATTACAGCCACAATCAGCTTTGGCCTTCCCCGTAATTGATGCCGCTAATTTGCAGCAAAACATCATACAAGTGAAACATCTACTTGAGGAAATCAATACCTTAAAGCAGCAGGTTAAGACGGCTAAGTCTCAGCTTAATAGCATCAACGGAATTCGTCATATGTCAGGCGTAATTGATTCGGTGTATGACATGAGCGTTAAAGTCGACCCAAATCTGACATTAAAGCAAAACGGCTTACATGATAGTGAATGGCTCAAGTTAGGCGGTGATGTTGCGGGACTGTATGACCAAGTAAATCGGTATCGAGGCCGTTGGTTTGGACAGACTCAAGTATCACTGCAACAGACACAAGCCCGCTACAACCAATTGATGCAGCTCATTCGAAAAATAGACAATGCACCACAACAAAAAGACATCGAAGACTTACAAGCTCGCATTAATGCCGAAGGTGTAATGCTGGAAAATGAACAAGCCAAACTGCAACTTCTCAATGCTCAAGCTGAAGCCAGTAATGCGTTAACACAACAACGCATTACTCAAATGGCGATTGAGTCGGCGGGTGAACTACACCCAATACAAATCAACTATTAAATACTTAGTCTGCTGTCATACCCATGAAAATGGGTATCCAGAGACTTTGATGTAAACAAATAAAGGCACTAGATTACCGACATACAAAACTGTCGTTATTACCATTTCCCGCTAAAGGCATGCGGGAATAACCATCAAAAACCAAGGACGGGTACAACACAGTGAGCAGTACCCATGAAACTACAAAATCTAACCATTATCGCCATCGGCTCATTAGCCTTAACCGCTTGCTTTGACAGTAAGCATACTGCGCCTTCCGCAATTTCAGCACCTACCGTCGACTGGTACTTAAAGCACAATGCGGAGTTAGACAGCACATTAGCTCGCTGCAGTGATAATCCAGCTCAATATCGTAATCATCCTGATTGCATAAATGCGCTGCAAGCGGCCAATCAGCGCAGTGCGGGCGAGTTGCATCCGCTGCATATCGATGTCGATAAATTGCCGAAACATCACGGCTGGAATTAATCGAGGTTTTCATCATGTCGGCGCAAAGTAACTTATATCAAAGCATTTTCCACATGGTCGACCATGCGCTGAGCAGTTATGTGCAACAAGGCTCGCAGCGTTTGATTGATTTTTTATTGCCGCTGTTCAGCAGCCTAATGATTATCTGGATTGCGATTTGGGGTTACTCAATGATGATGGGCAAAAGTGAGGCGCCATTACAAGAAGGCTTTTTTCGTATCATTCGAGTCGGCTTTATTTTGGCCTTGGGGTTAACCGCCAGTCGATACAATCAAACGGTAGTGACCTTCCTATCTGACACACCACAAACACTTGCATCGCTAGTCACTGGTAGCCCAAGCCAAGATGCCGCTGGGTTATTAGATAGACTGTTCACGCAGATATTTTCCCTTGCTGATACCTCATGGCGTCAAGGTGGCGTGATGAATGGTAATTTCGGCATGTATTTCTTAGCGATTGCGGTGGTGCTGATTGGCAGCTGTCTTACTTTATTGGTGGCATTTTTTATTTTGCTCAGCAAAGTGATGGTCAGCATCCTATTAGCTATCGGTCCGGCGTTCTTTGTGTTGCTGCTGTTTCAAGCGACACAGCGATTCTTCGAAAGTTGGCTCGGTATGGTCATCAACTTTGGCTTTGTTCTGCTGCTTGGTGTGGCGTCTGGTCAATTAATGACGACAGTAGCGGCTGATTATCTGCATCAAATTTCCAGTAACCATTCCACCGTATCAACCCTAAGCGACAGCTCCATGCTTTGCATTGTGCTCGGCCTGTGCATTTTGGTGATGAAACAAATCCCCGCTATGGCGGCAGCACTGGGTGGAGGCGTAGCGATTGCCGCTAATGGCGCCATTGCTCACAGCTTGCACGCACTCAGGCCAACCACACTTCGTAATCAATATCGAAATATGCGCCGTGACATCAATTATGCAGGTCAAGCTTTGGGGATTCCGCTCAAGCCTGTTGGTGCAAGTTATCACGCCTATCAACAACGCTTTGGTGGCAACACCATCAGCGGGAGAAACCAGGAATGAAAAATCTTATCTGCGTTTGTTTTGTCTTGTTATTGACTCACTGCGCCAGTGCGCCGAAACCGCCTCATTGCAGAGATGATGGCAAAGAACTCAAGCCTGTGAACTCTGATTTAGTAAAAACTGAACTTGTAAAAGTCGATGTTGATGCGCCTATTCACGCAAAAGCTAGGGAGCATCATGACTGATATGTTACCCGATACGCTCGACAGGCCGATACCTGAAAAACAGTTCATTAAGCAGTATTTCAAAGAAGCCAGAGGTTGGGATGCCGAGCTAAGCAGTCGCATCAAACGCTCTGAGCAAAGAGCGTGGCGCTGTGTGGGATTACTCGCAGTCATTGCTCTGCTGCAAGGGGTTGGATTGGTTGCTCTGTTACCGCTGAAATCCATTGAGCCGTTTGTGATCCGAGTCGATAACAACACAGGTTTAGTCGATGTGGTATCAACTCTAGCCAGTCACGGCCAAATCAAAGTAAAAGCACAGGAAGTGATGGATAAGTACTGGCTCACTCAGTATCTCCGTCATCGTGAAAGTTACCAATGGGAAGCTCGTGCTTATGACCGAAACCTTATCGGCATTATGTCCAGTGAAACCGTGCAGTTGGATTATGCTGCCCAAACTAATCCCAAAACCAATCCAACAGCTCCAATAAATCAATACGGCCAAAGCGCTCAAGTTCGAGTGCATATTCAGGCCATCAGCTTTATTGGTGATGAAACCATTAATGGTGAGCAACATAAAACCGCACTCATTCGCTACAACAAACAAATCAAACGTCTTGGAGAACACCACCCGCTCACTCATTGGGTAGCAACTCTCACTTTTGTGTATCGCAATTCACCCATGAAGCTCGAAGACAGACGTTTAAACCCTTTAGGTTTTCAAGTGTTGAGTTACCGCAATGACCAAGCCACGGGAGGGGAATAGATGTTTGAGTTTAAACTTCCTATCTCGTCATTCCTGCGAAAGCAGGAATTTAGCGACTTTGCTTTTAAAGATAAAAGCCATTGGATACCCATTATTATGGGTATGACGGCTCTACTCATATCAATAAATACCCTCGCCCTTGAAACTCCACATACTGGCAAACTCGATAAACGAGTGCGCCACATCAATTATCAGAGTGAACAAGTAGTGAAACTGGTCGGCCATTATGGTTTTTCGACTGACATTGCTTTTGCTCAAGGTGAGCGCATCAAACAAATTGCCATGGGTGACAGTGATGCATGGTCGGTTACCCCTGTTGCTAATCATATTTTTATCAAGCCAAAAGACAAAGGCGCTATCACTAATATGACGGTACTCACGGCTTACACCAAAGGGAGTCGTGTTTATAACTTTGAACTTTCGGCACATTGGTCGCAACACGACGCACACCCTTTTCCTAACGATATGATGTTTGCCATTGATTTTCGTTACCCTGCTGAGCAAAAGCTTGCCAACGTCGAACTTCATGAAAAACAATTACTGCAGCAACAACTGAACAGAACTCAAGCGCCAAAAGTGGCCAACCAAGCTTACTTCTATAAAGGTGATGACAGCATTGCGCCAACCAAAGCCTTTGATGATGGCCGCTTTACCTACCTGACCTTTAATCGCAAGCAAGACCTACCTGCGATTTACATTGTCAACTCAGATAACAGCGAAAGCTTAGTCAACTCTAACGTTAACCCCAATTATCCCGACACCATCATCATTGAACGTGTAGTTAAGCAATTGGTGTTGCGCCAAGGCAACCGTGTCGCTTGTGTGTTCAATATAGATTTTGCCACAGAACAATCTGCAGATTATCAAACCAGCAATATTCCTCATGTGGTGCGCCACGTAATTAAAAAAGGAGGAAAGAGTGATGAATAACAATGAAACACCACCTCTTGAAACTCAAGCGGTACCTGAACTTACCACTCGCCAAAGTCGAGGACTGAGCTTGTCGAAACCGATGATGATTGTGGCTTGCTTGGTCGTGGTTTTACTTCTTGTGCTGGTTAATGGCGGTTTTAGTCACGGTAAAGCCCAGCAAACTCAAGTCAGCAATAAAGAAATTGGTAATCACTTAGGCCAGCCTCCCGCTTTACCTAAGCCTTCAAATGACCAAAACCGTACAGAGGATAAATCGGATAATACAAACTCAGGCTTGATCCATACAGGGTTCACCGATTTAGCCGCCACACCATCAACTCCGCAATACACTTCAGTGAATCAACGCAAACAATGGACACCTGAACAACGTAAACAGTTTGATGATGTGTTGGTCATTAACCGCAATTCACAACTCAACCATCAAACCGAAGCCAATCATCAACACGCTGACATTAGCAGCCATTCAGACTCACCGAACGCTCTAGCGACACAGCTTCAAGCCACCAAAGTCAAAGGCAGTGTGGCCAGTCGTATTGTCGATCCAAATCTGTTCATCACCAAAGGGGCGTTTCTCGATTGCATTTTAGAAACAGCAATAAATTCCGATGTACCGGGCATGACTCGTTGCCAACTGAGCCGAGATATCTACTCCACCAACGGCAAAGTATTGTTGCTTGAAAAAGGCAGCCACATTGTCGGCCAATACCAAAGTGGTTTGCAGCAAGGGGTGGCACGCATTTTTGTATTGTGGGATCGAATTGAAACACCCAATGGTGTGATCATCGATTTAGATTCACCGGGCACCGATACCCTTGGCCGCAGCGGCCACAGTGGTTTTGTTGATGGCCATTTCAACCAGCGTTTTGGTAGTGCCATTTTATTGAGCTTGATTGGTGATGCCGGAGAGTACGCTAAGAACCAAGCCAATGGCGGTGATAAAAATCAGATCCAGTTTGGTGACACCATCGGCAGCAGTAAAAATCTGGCGTCTATTGCGTTAAATGATGCTATCCGCATCAAACCTACCCTACTCAAAAATCAAGGTGAGCACATCAATGTGTTTGTCGCTCGCGATTTGGATTTCAGGAGTGTCTATGACTTGCAGCTTAGCCGTTAATAATCCGATATTAACCTCCAAAGACGACTGCCGTGCTGTAGCCCTGCTTGAGCACCTTAAATTGCTCACGCCATTGTTAGCCCAAGATGGCGTGACTGAATTGGTGATCAACCAGCCTTGTCAGGTACTCACGGAAAGCGCACAAGGTTGGCAACAAGTGACGGATGACGCCATCACGCTGGAATACTGCCAGCGCTTAGCGAAGTTAATCGCCACTTATTCAGGGCAAAAGCTCGATGCTACGCACCCGATTTTATCGGCCACCTTACCATCAGGTGAGCGAGTACAAATTTGCATTCCACCTGTGATTTTAATTGGCCGTATCAGCTTTACCATTCGCAAGCCGTCAACGGTCAACTTCACCTTAGACAATTATCAACAACAAGGTTATTTCAAAACATCCAATACCGATGAACTCAGCAACAATGACGTTGAAAGGCCGCTGCTAGAACTCAAACAACAAGGCTTAATGGCAGAGTTTTTAAAGCAAGCCATTGCGCTTCGAAAAAACATCATTGTTTCAGGGGCAACAGGCTCAGGCAAAACCACGTTCTTTCGGTCTTTGCTGAATTATGTTCCAGCCAGTGAACGCCTCGTCAGTATCGAAAATGTCGATGAGTTGCAGTTGTATCGCAGTCATCCCAACAGCGTCAGCTTGTTCTACTCCGCAGGTAATCAAGGCATAGCGCCTGTCACTCAAAAACAGCTTTTAGAATCCAGCTTACGCATGAAGCCTGATCGAGTGTTTGTTGCAGAGCTTATTCGAGGTGATGAAGCTTTTTATTTTATGCGCAACATCAACTCAGGCCACCCCGGTAGCATGACCACCATGCATGCTGGTAGCGCCAAACTTGCCATTGAGCAATTAGTGCTGCTGATGAAAGAAAGTCAGGCAGGCTCTTCCTTATCCCGTGATGACATCAAACAACTGCTACACCTTTGTGTCGATATTATCGTGCAATTAAAAGTGGTAGACGGTCGACGTTTTGTTAGTGAGGTGTATTTCAACGATAGAACGACGCAAGGGCAATGCCGATGAACTCAAAACCACTGCCCCTCAAGTTTTACCTCATTATCGCTATGGCTGGCGTAGTGCTCAGTCTTTGGCTCAGTGGTGCTATTTATTTGTACTTTGCTCATCTTGATTATCACAACGCCACCCCGTTAACTGTATTTCGTTACGGCTACTTTTATGGTCACACTAAACAAACTCAATTCTGGCTAGGCTTATCAGTACTGCTTGGGTTTGTGCCTGTTGGTTTGCCGTTAATTCTTAAATTCAAACCCAAGAAACCCGCTTTATATGGTGAGGCTCGATTTGCCACCCAAAAACAAATCAAACAAGCGGGATTATTGAATCCATCTGGCATCATCGTTGGTAAACAACAAGGTCTACTGCAACAACAATATTTACAGTTTGCAGGACAGCAACATGTATTGATGTCGGCACCCACTCGCAGCGGGAAAGGTGTTGGAGTTGTGGTACCCAATCTACTCAGTTGGCAAGATTCCATTGTGGTGCTGGACATCAAGCAAGAGAATTGGAACATCAGTGCCGGCTTTCGTCGTGCTCATGGTCAGCAATGTTTTCTGTTGAACCTTGCGCCACGGGATTATCAAAGCCACCGCTGGAACCCGCTGCATTACATCTCATTAGACTCAAGTTTTCGTATTAACGACATTCAGAAAATTGGGCAAATGTTGTTCCCCAATATCGATAATGAATCTCCTATCTGGCAAGCTTCTGCTCGTTCATTATGGCTTGGCTTAGTGCTGTTTTTGCTGGAAACACCGCCGTTGTCCGTCACCATGGGCGAAGTGCTGCGCCAGTTGAATAAAGGCGATGCGCATCTTATCGAACTGATTAATCAACGGATGCAAAGCGAGCATCCTTTATCAGGTCAATGCCATGCGTCACTGAGAGATTACTTAGAAACACCTGAACGAACAAGAGGCTCAATTCGTAAAAGTTTCACTTCCGCCTTAGAGCTGTTTTATAACCCAGTGATTGATGCTGTTACTGCCAATAACGATTTTGATTTACGCCAGTTGAGAATGAAAAAACTGTCGATTTATGTAGGCGTCACGCCCGATGATTTACAACGGCTAGCACCGCTTATTAATTTATTCTTCCAGCAGCTCATCGACTTAAATACCCGTGAACTGCCCGAGCATAACCCAAACCTCAAACACCAAGTTTTGTTATTAATGGATGAGTTCGCCGCCATCGGTAAGGTCGATATTCTCAGTAAAGGGATCAGTTACATTGCAGGTTATGGCTTGCGTTTGCTCACCATTATTCAATCTCCATCACAACTTCGGGAAATATACGGTCATGATGGCGCTGAAACCCTCATTGAAAATCATGCACTGCAAGTCGTCTTTGCGCCTAAAAATCCCAAAGTCGCTCGTGAAATATCGGAGGTTTTGGGCACCAACACCATTAAGCAACGCAGCCACGGCAGGCAACTCACTGGCAAAGGTGGACGCAGCGAAAACACCAGTGATCACAGCCGAGCGTTAATGTTGCCGCAAGAAATCATGCGCCTTGGACAACAACAAGCGATATTACTGTTAGAGCATTGCCCACCCGTTAAGTGTCGCAAAATCCGCTGGTTTCAAGACAAAGCATTCATGCAACGTGGAAACGGCCGAGAGCAGCAACTATGGCCAACGCCCAATATTCCTAAAGTCAGTGTGAAAAACCCAATTGCTGTCGCAAGTTCGCCAATCAAATTGGCCAATGATGATGCGAGCGAGTCTGTAGCTGAACCCAAACACAAGCCGGGGATTCAGCCACAAGCTAAAACCAAAATTAAGGCCACACCAGCAGCAACCGTTACCCCAAATACCGTTGATGAATCTCAAATTGATGCTTTCGTTGATGACTACCTGAAAAACTTGCCCGTGGAGAACGCTAAATGAATGATGACACCACACTTGAGCAACCGATTTTTCTCGCCATTCCTTATGACCAAAAGGAGCAAGCAAGAAAAGCCATTGGGCAATTAACCGATGGACGCAGTGCATTGAGTTACGATGCTCAGCAAGGTTTGTGGTTAGCCAAAGCTGGCACACCACACTCTAGAATTGAACCTTGGCTACCTAAACCTGAACAATTTGATACACCGACACATCAAGATCCCAGCATGGAGTTAACTCAAGTATTAGAAGCTGCGGGTTTTATTCTGCCTGAAGCCCCTTTGTTTGATGGTCAAAAACATCGGGTTGCGACTCAAGATGATAAACGAGGCCAAAAAAGTGCGGTGTATTGCGCTTACAGTGACGGCCACCCTGCTGGCTGGTATCAAGATCACAGAACTCACAGCGAACCACAAAAATGGGCAGCCAGCTTTACTCACAGTGATCCACTGGCCAAACTCCACATTAAAGCACATCAAGCGAACCGCAGAGCACGACGAGAAATCGAAACCACGAAACGCTACCAAAATTACGCCAAGCGTTGCAGCCAAGCTTTTAAACTCATGCCACCCGCCAACATTGACCATCCCTATTTGATGAAAAAGAACGTGCAGGTATTTCCTGATGTCAGGCAAGACAAAAAAGGCCGTTTGGTGATCCCATTAATGGATGAAAACCACAAGGTGCATTCGTTACAACGGATCAGCCTCAATGGTTTTAAATGCTTGAAGAAAGGCGCACAGAAAACAGATCACTTCTTTGTTGTTGGCTACAAACCGTTAAAAGATGGAGAGCCGATTTTATACGCTGAAGGTTATGCCACAGCCGCCAGCATTGCTGAAGCAACTAATCGCAGCGTAGTGATGACCGTTGATGCGGGCAATATGCCCAAGGTTGCAGAAAAGCTTAAAGCGCATTATCCCAACAGCCATCATCTTTTTTTGGCTGATGATGACCGCAACAATAAAGTGAATAAAGGCATCGAAAAAGCGCAACAAGCCGCCAACCTAACCCGTGGTACTTGGCTTTGCCCTAACTTTATTCAAGAGCAGATTGAAGTCGGACTTACCGACTTTAACGATTTACACATGAGCAGCGGTTTAGGTGTCGTCCAGCGTCAAATTGAATATAAATTGCAATCTTGTTGTCCAACTCAAGCAGAAAAACCAAGGGCGATAGAGTACAACGTCATTGAGCCTGAAGCTGAAAACATACCAAGCTTCACCAAAACAAAAGCTGCGAACCAGCAGCTTAACGATCAGTTTAAGCCGCTCACTAAATTGGCGAGCAGCAAAGCGGTTGATGATAAAGTTTCAGCAACAAAGAAAGTCACAGCTCAACAACCTAAATCACCATTATTTCCTGAGCATATCAACCAACATTATCTTGCCGTTGATAATAAATATTACTTCAGCAATCGCCCGAAAACTCTGGCCTTTATCGATAAAGGCAACAAGCTGCAGACCAAACTCAGTCATGCGCAAGTGATTGGTGATTTATTGAGTATTGCCAAGCAACGCAACTGGCAAGAAATTCGATTATCTGGCACTAAAGCTTTCAAACAACAAGCATGGCTTAACGCATCCGTTCAAGGTATGCGAGTGCGTGGTTATCGCCCGAATGAAGATGAAATTAAACAGCTCAATGCACTAAAAATGAAGGAGGGTTCAAAGTCTGCGATGCCACAAGAAGCAACACCGATAAACCAAATTGAATCAGTTATCGATGACAATAAAAAATCATTAGATAAAACTTCTGTACTGCAATCCGCACAAGAATTTTGCAAAGCCTTACCCGTTGAAGCTCAGCAACGCTTTTTAGATAAAGTAAAAACGAAACTGGAAATTTTTTTTAAGCCCAGCACTCAACTACCGAGTCAATCACCAAAGCAAGTGAATCCTTCAAATACAACTCAACACTCAATTTATCAAATCAAGGAGCCGCAACATGAACAATCAATTGAACACTGAACCACAACCACAGGCCAGCCCAAGCGAATTAGATGAAAAGCTATTTCAGTTAAACATTCTCGGCTCAGTCATTGAAGTCACCGAATCCGAAGCTGATGAACTCGGCGCATTTGAAGAGGATGCTCTGAGCGAAGACGAAGCATTAGCAGCTACCGAACAATTCACCGACAATGAGGAATAATGCATGGCTGAGACAAAACAAAAGACACCGTATCATGAACAAATCGCCAATAAACTCATTGAGCAATTAAAAGCAGGCACTGCACCGTGGCAAAAACCTTGGCAACCGGGTGAGCCAAGAATGCCACACAACCCAATAAGCGGTACAAGATACAAAGGCTCCAATGCTATTTGGCTAGCCATGCAATGCCGTGACGATCCCCGTTGGATGACTTACAAACAAGCCAACTCAATTGATGCCCAAATCCGTAAAGGTCAACACGGCACTATGGTTCAATACTGGAAGCTGTTTGATAAGGTCGACAAAAAAGATGCTAACGGTAAAAAGATACTAGGCGCTGATGGCAAGCCGATTAAGGTCAATGTCAAACTGGATAAGCCAAGAGTGTTCAGCTCAGTGGTGTTCAACGCTGAACAAATCGATGGCTTACCAGAGCGTGAAAACCACACACTACCCGACTGGCAACGCCATGAGCGTGCTGAAAAAATCCTGCAAAACTCAGGCGTACCCATTCGTCATGACCAATACGACAATGCCTTTTACTGCCCTTCTACTGATGACATACATCTACCCGCCAGACACCAGTTCGACAGTGACGACAAATATTATGCCACCGTACTTCACGAACTTGGCCACAGCACTGGCCATTCAAGCAGACTCAACAGAGACATGACTGGCCGCTTCGGAGATGAATCCTACGCTAAAGAAGAATTACGGGCTGAAATCGGCTCATTGATGCTCGGTGATGAACTGCAAATCGGCCATGAATTTGGTCAACATGCTGCCTACGTCGAACATTGGATTAAAGTGCTGCAAGATGACCCGAAAGAGATTTTACGGGCATCGAGGGATGCAGAAAAAATTCAGGAGTTTGTAATGAAACTAGAGCATGATAATCAAAACAAAAAGTTACTGGTTAATTCTAGTCTGAATGAATCTTCTATAAAATTGCGTACTTCAACAAGCCAAGAATTCGAATTTGCTTAAAATAATTATGGCTAGAACTAATCGCACGATTTAATCATTTCAATCTTTTAGTGCGATAAGCTATAATCAAACTGTTATCAATAAATGGAACATGAAGATGCATACACTAACAGCTAATGATGCAAAGCGAAACTTTGGTGAGTTACTTATGAGTGCCCAACGTGAACCAGTAAAGATCAGTAAAAACAGCAAAGATACTGTTGTCGTTATGTCTATTAAAGACTACGAAGATCTTGAGTCCATGAAAGCAGAATATCTGAAACATTGCTTCGAATCAGCAAAAGAAGATCTCTCAAAAGGCAATGTTGTTGATGGTCATAACTTCTTAAACAGCCTATAAAAATCTCATGCCAAACAAACAATATAAACTGAGTAAACTCGCTCAGGCACACTTACAAAAAATTAAAAGCTACACCATTGATAATTTTTCCGAGCTTCAATGGCATAAATATAAAGAAATCCTTCTATCTGGGTTCCAAATGCTTGCTGAAAATCCAGAATTAGGAAAATCTTGTGATGACATTTACGCCAACGGGTTCTATTTTCCTGTTGGAAAGCATATGGCATATTTCATCAAAGAAGACGGCTTTATTTTAATTGTTGCAGTCTTAGGCCAATCACAGTTACCGCAAAAGCATTTGAAGTAAAAACGTACCAACAAACATATAGCCTTCTCACTCACTTCTTGACAGTTTTGAGTTATAACTCAATTTCGATTACTTTAGCTAATATCGAATAATCATATAGTAAATAGATATGAACAAGCCACACCAACGGATTGGAGCAAAATCTAATACCCACGTAGGCAAGGATTTTGAAATCGCTGCACAAAAGTTTTTTGTGAAGAATGGTCTTAATTTAGAAAGAAATATCAAAATTCCTTTAGGAGTTTCAAGTTACCAAAAAGAGCATGCCTTTGATTTAGGCTGCGAAGATAAAGAAGTGATTGTTGAATGCAAGTCCCATCGCTGGACTTCACCAAATTACAATATGCCTAGTGCTAAGTTAACGGTTTGGAATGAGGCAATGTATTACTTTCATTTATCTCCAAACCACTATAGAAAAATCATGTTCGTTTTACGGGATTTCAACCCTAAGCGGCGAGAAACCCTTGCTGAATATTACCTTAGAACCCGTAAAAATCTAATACCTGAAGGTGTGGAGTTTTGGGAGTATGACGATACTCAGCAAACAGCAAAACGGTTGCTTTAGCTAGAACTGAGTACCGTCTAGAATAAAAAACCTAAATCTTTCCTCCCACCCCTTTAAACTTCTCAACAAAAGCAGAGATTTTTTGAAAAACGCTTTGTTTCTTAGTTTTGTATTTAGGGTTAAGAGGGCTCATTTTAGGTAAAGCTGAATTCAGCTCAGTACCGTTTTCACTGGCATATTCACGTTTTAGTGATACAGCAATATAGCGTTTAGCCGCTTCTTCATTTAATTGTTCAGAATCAATAATGTCATCAGCTTCACGTTTTTGCTCGGCTTGTGCGAACTTGTAAAACGCATCGATAATACTGGCTATATCATCAAACTCATCCAAATTTGTTTGATTGATAAAATCAACAATCAAGCTTTCTTTTGCTCGGTTTCCAAGGCTACTTCTAATCAGGCGCCGTATTTCTTCAACTAAGTCTTCTTTGCTTTTCTTCTTCTTGTTGTTAACGAAAATCAACTCAAGAATGTAATCCAAATTAATCTCTTGCGATTTAAGTAAATCGACCTCAAAAACGATGTCATCCCAGTCGACTTCTGGCTCATTTTTGCCCTTACCCATGCCTTTATCATCACCATTGCCTTCTTTCTGACGGCGTAACCATTCACGGGTGTCATTGTAAGTGGAACGATAATCCTGAATAGCTCGTTCACTTGGCATTTCAACTTGTTGCATTTCTGCAATATCATCATCGCTCAAATAGTATTTAGCTTTGAATTCTTCAACGGCTTTTTCATCATCCGTATCAAGATCTTTTGAAGCTTTTAGCGCAGAGAACTCATCATAGTTCTGTAGAATGTTTTCCGCTCTCAGGTATTCACCAAACAACTTGGCAAAGTCCTTCTTGTCTTGTTCTTTAACAATTTCTTCAGGGTTAGGGAAACGTTCCCGCAGCTCATTAACAATATCAACAAAACCACGACGAGCTTTATTTGCTTCCTTATCGTTAAAACCTTCCATATATTCTTTGTAGCTTTTTTCCAGCACCACGTTTTTGGTATTTTTATCACCAAAAAGTGTGATGGAATCAATGGTGGCTTGCTCTAAATCTCGGAAAGTAACAATGTTGCCAAAGGTTTTGGTGGCGTCATAAATACGATTTGTACGTGAGTAGGCTTGCATTAAGCCGTGATAGCGCAAGTTTTTATCAACAAATAACGTATTCAGTGTTGGCGCATCGAATCCGGTTAAAAACATTCCAACAACAATAAGCAAATCGATGTCTTGCTTTTTCACTCGCTGAGCAAGATCACGGTAATAGTTCTGAAAACCATTGCTGTCCACGCCAAAGTTGGTTTTGAACATACCGTTATAATCAGCAATAGCCTTATTCAAGAACTCTTTTGCCGAACTGTTCATCGCAGAGACTTCAAAGCTTTCATCTTCAATATCGCCAATAGCATCTTGCTCTTCATTGGCTGCAAAAGAGAAGATAGTGGCAACTCTCAATGGTTTTTTAGCGTCTGCCTGCAAGTTCGAGAACATTTCATAATAAGCTTTAGCCGCATCCACACTGCTTACCGCAAACATAGCATTAAAGCCTTTGGCTCCCATAAAAGCACGATGCGTCTTTTGATTAAAGTTATCTAAAATATACTGGGATATCCCACGAATTCGCTCTGGATGCAAAAACGCTTTTTTAATCTCAGCAGCTTTCAGTTTCTTCTCGTCTTGTTCGGTTTCAATATCTTTAAACTTAGGGCGAACATCGTTGTAATCCACCTTAAACTTAAGCACTTTTTCATCACGAATGGCATCAGTGATCACATAGGTGTGAAGCTGTTGACCAAATACCGTGCCTGTTGTTTCTGCACCAAGGGCGTTATCGGGGAAGATTGGTGTGCCCGTAAAACCAAACTGATAATATTTTTTAAACTTTTTTGTCAGGTTCTTTTGCGCTTCACCAAACTGGCTGCGGTGACATTCATCAAAAATGAACACCACTTGCTTATTGTAGATAGGCAGATGGCTTTCACTCTTAATCAAGTGATTGAGCTTTTGAATCGTAGTCACAACAATTTTGTTGTCATCTTTATCAAGGTTGCGTTTAAGTCCAGCCGTACTGTCTGAACCATTAACACTATCAGGAGAAAAGCGCTGGTATTCTTTCATGGTTTGAAAATCGAGATCTTTACGATCAACCACAAAGAAAACTTTATCAACAAATTCCAAATCAGTGGCCATTCGTGCGGCTTTAAAACTGGTCAAAGTTTTACCTGAACCTGTGGTATGCCATATATAACCGCCACTTTCAGTGCTGCTCCAGCTTTTGCTGTTGAAGGCACTTTTCACCTTCCACAAAATGCGTTCAGTCGCTGCGATTTGATAAGGGCGCATCACTAACAGCGTATTACTGATATCAAATACTGAATAACGCAAAATTACTTTAAGCAAGGTTTCTTTTTGAAAGAAGGTAGCCGTAAAATCTTTTAAATCTTTAATCAAGTTATTGTCTGACTTCGCCCAATTCATAGTGAAGTCAAAACTGTTTTTATTGCGTTTTGTAGTGTTGGCAAAATAACGAGTGTCTGTGCCATTGGAGATAACAAACAACTGCAAAAACTTGTATAAAGAGGTTTCAGCGTTAAAACTCTCTTTACTGTAACGGTGGATTTGATTAAACGCTTCTTTAATGGCTACGCCACGCTTTTTTAGCTCAACCTGCACCAATGGCAAACCATTAATTAAAATCGTCACATCATAGCGATTCGCATGACTGCCTGTTTGAGAAAACTGCTTGATTACCTGCAATTTATTGCGGGCAATCATTTTCTTATCGAACAAGTAAATATTCTCGATATGACCATCATCAAACACAAAATCGTAAATATAATCACTGTGAACCTTACGAGTTTTATCAAGGATGTTATCGCTTGGCGTATTTAAGTATTGCTCTTGAAAACGAATCCACTCTGCATCTGTAAACTTAGTTTTATTGAGAGCTTGCAGTTGAACACGAACATTTGCCATCATCGCATCTGGCGATATTATCTTAGGTTCAAAATCATAGCCTTGGTTTACCAAATCCTGAATCAGTTCACGCTCTAAATCGGCTTCAGTTTGATAATTCTCTTTAACCTGCCACTCCTTGGTGTACTTATCAAGGACGATAAAATTCTTAGATTCTGCAATGGTTTTATAATCAGGCATTTTGAGCTCCTTGCAGCTTGAAACCATAGTTGTTCAGTAAATGCTCTAGCAGAAATTTGACAGTTTGCTTTTCTTCTGGTCTTAGGTATGACGACTGAGCATTTGCCAAATTATCATGGCTAGAAAATTGAATGATTCTATTCAGATAGGCTTGTTTATTTTCTTCATTATCACCCGGCAATAATTCTGACCATTGAGGGAAACCTAGGAAGCTAGCAGTTTTCTCATAGAGATTTCGAATCAATAAAAAATCTGTCCTTTGAATATTATTTTCTTTAATTGCTAGTTCCAACTTTTTCTTCAAATCTAGGTGATAAAAAAAACTGGTATTTGAGTCACCTTTTTTTTCAGTCAATGAAACTGAGTTACCTTCAAAAGACTCTAATAGATAACAAGATTTTGATTTTAATTCATTATGGAGGCAATTATAAAAAGTAGTATCATGAGTTGAAATAATGAACTTGAGACTTGATGTAGACTTTCTGATTAAAGAAGCTAAATCAACAGCAAGTTGCATTAAATGATTTTCATCTAAAGAGCTTACAGGATCGTCAATAAAAACATATTGAAGCTGATTAAACTGTGCGGTTTCTCTTTTATGAGGTTTGGTTACATTAAGAACATCAACTACCTCGGCAAGCAAACTATAAAAAATACTCCAAATAAAGTTACTTTCTTCGCCTTTTGATATCTTTATATTTTCCTCAGCCTCTTCGTTACCACGCTCGAATGAAAAGTTTACTTCAGAAAACGCAGGAACCGTTACTAGCTCATGATTACTATTAGTGTGAGTGTATTCCTCATTGAAATGCGGAGTAAGCTTAGGATTGGTATACCGTTGGAAATGGCCAATGACATTTTGATCTTGCCCTTGTTCCTCAAGCACCCATTTAGTAAAAGCATTAGGATGTATTTTCAGCTTACGAGTTTCATCACCATCTAAATCGTTATCCCAGTAAAAGAGGTCTTCCGTAAACGCATTGTAATAGAGAATGTTTTTACGAGATAACTCTGAATGTTCGGTATTTTCGCCATCGTCACCCTCTATTTCAGAAGCAAGCAGAGCTTTAAAAGCTCTAGACAATCGAGTTTTTCCGGTACCATTAAAGGCATAGATTAACTGAGCTTTTTTGGGATTGTTTTTTAGTTCTTGTGCAATTTCCGTCAGCGACTGGCTCATTTTATACTTCTACTTCTACTTCTTGTGGTTTTGGGACTGTGAATAATAAATCACGGTAATATTCGTATTGTTTTTGGCGTAGTTCGATTTCACGAGGGAGAGCTTTCAAAAGTTCGTCGAACTTATCGAGGATACGGACAATTCGCTTTTGATCAGCTATAGGTGGTATCGGTATTTCAACCTTTTTGAGAGAATCCACGGTTAAAGACACATTTGCGCCACCTCTCATCAAGGGGACTAGCAGTACATCTTTTTTATCAAAGAGATAATACCTTAGAAATTTTGCTGATAAAACTCCACTGTCGTTTGGGATGATTGCACACAAAATATTACCAAGAGCAAATTGACCCTCTTGAAAATATATCCGATCTATACTTGCTATCCCATGTCCCCTTGATGATATTAATGGTACACATACAGCAGCACAGTCAAATTGATATTCAGAAGATGACTGCCTTTCTTCAGTTGTGGCAACAAGTGGATATTTACCTGGTGTTGCTTTTTTAATTGGCGTTGAACCTTTTTTGATATCACAGCACTCTCCAATTTTTAAATACTGAGTCGATTCTGTAAATTTAAACATTTCAAACTGATAGTGACTATACTGCTTTTTGCGCATATTAAATTCGGCTTTCAGCGCAGTAGTCAGCTCGGTAAACGTATCTAAAATTCGCACTATCTCAGCTTGGATTTCCAATGATTTTTTGGGGTTATCTGGGCATGGGATAGGGATTTTTATGCTATTGAGACTCTTTTTGTTTAACTTTGGCTGTGCAGCACCAGAAATATATGCAGTTAAATCAATACTATTTAGGAATATTTCGACAAATCGACGTTCTTCATAGGTTTTGAATTTTAATACATGGGCATGGTTGTTCACCCAACTTTTGCCACTTATACTAAATGCAATAGGTGTATTCCTAGCGATCAAATTTGCTCCATCTTCTGACACAAGTAAATAATCGCCGTCAAAAATATACTCTTTAACATAGTCAACAATACCAGACGCCCCATAATATGGAATATTTCCTGACTCCCTCAAGCCGCTTTTTATTGGCTTCCTCATTGAATCACAGTTTTCAGCTAACTCACCCAGCATCACAGATTCAACCTCAACACCATCCAACAATTTTTCAATAAAATGTAAATGGCTCATGCTGAAGCCTCGCTGGCTGGCTTTGGCTCACCTTCAATCTCTGAAACAATGGCATCAATATCTATTCTAAGTTGGTCAATTTTGGCGACTGTGGTTTTTATATCGCTGTTCAGCTGCGTAATATCTACGATTACTCGGGTATCTTTAGCTTCAACATAACTGCTGACTGACAAGTTGTACTCATTGGTTGCAATAGCATCAAGGTCAACAGAATGTGTAAAGTGATCAAGGTTTTCTTTGCTGGCGAATACCTTCATGATTTGCTGTATGTGGCCAGGATTTTCCTCGTCTTCGTCGTCTGTCAGTACGTTGTTATTGGTTTCTTTTTTAAACAAGCCGCTGGCATCAATAAACTGCGTTTTGGTATCTGATTTGTGTTTTGACAGCACCAAGATATTGACCGCAATCGTAGTGCCAAAAAACAAGTTTGGAGCAAGGGAAATCACGGTTTCAACATAGTTGTTATCGATAAGATATTTACGGATCTTTTGCTCAGCACCGCCTCGGTAAAAAATACCGGGGAAGCAAACTATTGCTGCACGCCCTTTACTGGATAGATAGCTGAGAGCGTGTAACACAAAGGCAAAATCCGCCTTTGATTTAGGTGCCAGCACGCCTGCTGGCGCAAAGCGTTCATCGTTAATTAAGGTTGGGTCACCGCTGCCAATCCATTTAACTGAGTATGGAGGGTTAGAAACAATGGCATCAAACGGTTTATCATCACCAAAATGTGGTTCGATTAAGGTATCACCCAACTGAATATTAAACTTGTCGTAATTGATGTTATGCAAAAACATGTTCATACGGGCTAAGTTATAGGTAGTATGGTTAAGTTCTTGCCCAAAAAAACCGTCTTCAATAATGTGCGCATCAAAGTGTTTTTTGGCTTGCAGTAGAAGTGAACCAGAACCTGCTGCAGGGTCGTAAATTTTATTTACGCTAGTTTGCCCGTGCATGGCAAGTTGAGCGATTAATTTTGAAACATGTTGCGGAGTAAAAAATTCGCCTCCTGACTTACCAGCATTTGCTGCATAGTTAGAAATTAAGAACTCATAAGCATCACCAAACAAATCAATTTGGTTATCTTCAAAGTTGCCGAAGTTAAGTTTTTCAACGCCTTTTAAAACGGCTGCTAATCGTGTGTTTTTACCTTCAACCGTATGGCCAAGACGATTACTGGTTGTATCAAAGTCTGCAAATAAGCCTTTAATGTCTTGTTCAGAAGCGTAACCATTTGCTGAGTTTTCAATCGCTGCAAAAGCAGCCGCAAGATCAGTGTTCAAATTTTCATTTTTATTGGCTTTGCTGGCGACATTACTAAATAGCTGGCTTGGGTAAATAAAATAGCCTTTGGTTTTAATGGCGTCGTCTTTAGCAAACTCAATATTTTCATCACTATCGGCCATTGCTGCATAGTCGACACTTTTGTCACCACCGGTAATGTAATTGATGAAGTTTTCACTGATAAAGCGATAAAACAGCGAGCCAAGCACATACTGCTTGAAATCCCAACCATCTACTGATCCACGAACATCGTTGGCGATAGCCCAGATTTGGCGTTGCAGTTCAGCACGTTGTTGAGCACTTGTCATTATTAAATCCTATGAAATTACTGAGTAACTATTGGTAAAAATATAACAGGCATTATAACGAGCAAAATCAAGCTGGGCTAACTCAACTTGATAAACATGACCACATTATTTGATATTGCACGTAAGGTGCTCATTATATGAGTCAATCTAGTCTATGTGGACTCAATAATATAGTATTGTGATTTGTGTAAATAGTGATAAAAGAATAAGGACATTATCTTGACTCAATCTCTACAAACCTTTCGCCGTGCAATCGGGGACGCAGCTGAGCTATTTCAGTGTTATGAGAATATGAATGCTGTACCTGAGCAAACACCACCTAATAGCCTAAAAAAAGCCAGCTTGGTTCTTGCGCTTACTGCATGGGAAACTTACGTTGAGGATGTAGCAACTGAACTTTTCCAAAATAAGTTCAGTATTCTAAAAGGTTCTACAGTGGGCAACTTTGTTGAAAAGCAGTTTAGGGACAAACTAAAGCAATTCAATACGCCTAATTCAACTAAGACACAAATGCTATTCAGAGAATTCTTCGGTTTTGATGTTACTGAACATTGGACACTACAGCATTACATTCCCAAAACAGCAAAACTCAACTGGACGATTTTATCAAGTTGAGAGGAGAAGCCGTGCATCGTGCAGTCGTGGACATTAACCAACCAGATGTAATTAAAAAAGGCGAGCTTAAAAAGTGTATCCGCTTTTTTGAAAATTTAGCGAAAGTAACGGATAACGCCCTAGAAAAATACAATTCAGGAAATGTGTAATTTGTCTGAACAGTTATTTTATTTACGTTAAAGAGCTGTTTTATCACCAACTAGGTAGGTTACCAGTCAAGAGTGTAATTAATCTGAAGCGATGATTTATCTGTGTATGTTTACTCATAAACTTTGAACAATATGAGTGAATACAATGAAATTAGCAGAATTTTTTATAGGCTTACCCTTACTTTTTTGTTTCGTAACATTGATAAAATTTGTTCGCGAAAACTGGCACACTATCGTTGATTTTCTGATGACTTTGTTGACTTTGGTAGGGTGGTCAATATTGGGTATCTCTATTTTATTGACTGTAATGTTGATAGTAGCTGACTTAAAAAACTGATTTTGGTCTTTGGACGTTTTCCACTGACTTTTAAAATACTCAAAAAATAATAAGGACATAAGCATGTCGTTTTCCCTAAATGTGGAAATGCTTGAAACGCATAACCTAAAGCAAAATTTTGAAAATAATTGGTTTGAGAAACAAGTTACAGCTTTTAAGGCTAAAAATGCTCAACTGGTTGATACAGAAAACCAATTAGAAGAATTTGAACCTTCCATTGAACAAGTTGAAGAATTTATCAAAAGCGGCAACCAACTCCAAGCTGCAATTTTTCTTAGTGAAATGGATGACCTTCAATATGAAAAACTAGACGGTTTATCCGGCTTTGAATATGCCATTGCGGTTGAGCTTCCCGAAATAGTATTTGCTTTATTAGCACTTGAAAGGAGTCAAGTTTTTTACAAAAATTCTGCTTTACCGTTTGCAGTGGCGATGAATTCTCCGCTTTGCTTTAATTTGTTACTTCTTTCTAAACAATTTGATGTCAATACCGATTGCTTTATCGAGTCCGAATATATCGATCTTGCAGGATTTTGTGGCTTTCATCACTACGGTAAAAGTTTTATCCCCCATATTTGGCTACAGAAGCCTGAATATCACGCATCACACCGGTTTTTAGATATTGATTGGGAGTTAGGTTTTGGTGAATATGACGCCCCTATAATGTATCACGCTTATCAAAACGATAATTATGAAATGATGAATCGTCTTGTTGGGTTAGGAGCAGAAATAAACCCGAGTTTGACCAGTGGAGACTGCGCTAATTTATTTCACCAAATGCTATGGGATTGGCAGGATGATAACCCTGATACGCATAAAGGATTAGAGTGGTTTGCTAAGTTTAGTGATTTTTTAACTTGTGATATTGGAAGTGAATCTCCAGCTTCACTCTTTGTTCTTAACCGTGAGGGTACATCAACAACACAAGCGGAATTATTTGATTTTGGCATCCAATATGAAATTGAGTCAGATAAGCAAGAGTTACGTGATGAACGAATAGAATTACAAGATAATTTATCAGACTTGCATAGAAAATTAGGTTCGTTCGAAAAGGAATTATTCGAAGTTGCTGATAAACGTGTGTTAAGGCAATCTTCATCAGTCTCGATTTATGCAGATCTTCAGAGGCTAAAAAAGGTAAGTGTTAATCAATCAATTACCGATATTCAAGTCTCTGTAAATAAAGATGACTTCACATTGGCTGTATGGAAAGATAAAAGTGCTTTCCCTGTTTCAGCTTCATTTCCTATCAAATTGATTCATCAATATTTAGATTCAGAATTTTCTCAGCTCTTGAGCATTAATCCAGATGAGTTATCGCCACTCCAACTACTGGCTCTTTGTTTGCATGTTAAGCCAGAAATTTGGCTCTCATTTAACTTAATATTTCAGGAAAAACAAACTGTAGTTTTTGATTCTATTAAAGGTTGTGGGATCAGTGATGCCTCAGATTGGAGACTTTTACAAAAGATGTACAGCCACTCATCTGTTGATGACCCATGCTCTTACACATTTGACAGAGAAATCTTAAAGTACAATGAACTGTTCTTATTCTTAATTGAATCGGGGATACTTTCAGCAGATAGTAACTATTTATATAACTTCAATAAAAGCAATAAGACGCCTGTTTCATTAAATCTTGCTGAGGTATCAAGTCCACACTTAATTAAGGTAAGTGCCGCTGTTGATGAAGAAAAACTTCATGAAGTTTCAGTACTTATAGGCCACAAAGAAGCACTAGATACTTCAGAAACTCCTGCACCTGATTTAATTCGAGAGCTATTGGATGTATTCCAACATGCAGCACCGTTTGCTAAAGCCTGTAATGACTGTAAAGGCATAAAGCCATTTTTTGAGTTAGCTGATGGCGTTGAGTGTATGGTATGTATCAACAATGAAATGGAGTTTTAGTCTCAATTTGGTGTTTACGTTAAGAGTGAGAGAATGATTAAACAAAACGCAAAATGGAATGAACGATTACGCAAAAAGTTATTTATCGATGAATACAGTGTCTTTGGGCAAGAGTTCGGTCTCAAACTTGTCGCAGATCCATTAGAACAAGACAAATTTGTGGACGACTTGTGTGAGCTATTAGGTGATATGGATATGTATTGCTCTGGCGGCTTATGGTAACGGGCAAGATGCAAGCTTTTTAGTTTGCTGCCATGGCCGTTACGATCTACCAAGTGAAAAACAGGTGCAAAGCATCAAAGGCTTATTAGATCAACATTCGGCTATTATTGAGTTTGGAGACTTTAAACCAATAAATTTACATTACCCTGATAGCCAAAGGTTTTAAAACTATGGACAGTTTATTAGTCAATCTACGTAAATATCGACCGAGAGAAAATACTGATCCTTTAGAAAACTTCGTCACTGAAGCTTTTGCTTGGGTGCTAAGAAATAATTCAAGTTGTCTTTCTGCTTTTACAAAACTGTTAAATGAGAAGTTAAACCTTAGTTTAGATATTGAATCGCAGCCCTCTGTCATATCAACACAAGAAAACTTTGATGGTGTATATCCAGATATGCTGATCCAATATGATGACTTCGCATTAGTTTTTGAGCATAAGGTGAACTCTTACCTTCATACCAATCAGCTACAGAATTATCGTGATAAGTCTAAAAGTCATAATGGCTTTAACGACTGCAAGTTGGTACTGATCACTCGTTCAAGAAAACAGCATGAACAGAAACCAGATTTGAGCTTATGTTGGTATGAGATTTATCAGTATTTCCAAACAAACTTAAGTGAAGATGAAAAAGAAAATAGTTGGGCGATTAAAGAGCTGTTTGCTCTATTTAAAAAGGAAGGGCTTGTGCCAGCAAAACCAGTAAATATTTCAGTGATGAATCAGTATTTTTCTGCTTTGAAGATAGCTAACCAGATGGAAAACTTGATTAATGAAGCCAAGTTAGAAGACTGGTATTTAGTTAGAGAGTGTGGCTTTCTACATAATGCTAAAAAGCAGCGATGGGGAAGAATTGGTTTAGAGTTTGGCACTCAAGATAGCCAAGGAAAAAGGCGTTGGTCACCGGGGATTTTTTGTGGATTTATCGTTGATGGTAACGATCACCGAGTTTGTTCGATTATTGAAGATGAACCACTAACAACTTTGATCATTGAATTTAATGATGATGCCCAAGAAAAGCTAGGTATTAGCGCAAAGGGAATTTCTAACCCTGAGTTACATAATCAGCTAGTCAGTGATATTAAAAGCATGTTATTAGTTAAAGACTTTGGCTGGCAGGTGATTGATACTCTTCAGCATAAGACCATTAAGTTTAATAAATGGCGTCCAGTTATGCTTATGTGTCCAACTTCTAAATTCTTTGATGATTGCACTTCAGCTGATGATCAAAGAATTAACTTCTACAAGCAATTTAATGAATTATCCAAAGCAATTTACGAATTAGAATCTTTTAAAACGATATGTGAACAGCTTCAAGAATAGACAAACAAATTATGATTCAATTTTTCAGGCAGTTATAATGTTTAGAGATTAACTATTTCATCTAGATGCTTAATTTTTCTGAATCTTTATCCATCTGTATTACAGTAATTTTTTACTCAAAAGAATCACAAATCAATGCGTAATAAATCTGAAGTTACTTTTTTCCCATGTATATTGATAATCAAATTATATGGAGTTGTAGAATGAAAAAAATATACTATCAACAAAATCAAGATTTCGAAATCGTAGGAACACCAAAAGAACAGCAAGGCTTTGCTCTCTACTTCAAAGCGTTTATGCAAGATGCTTTCATTCCACGACCAATCGGTCTTCTTTCTACTAATAAAAAACCATTTTTTGCATATGTTGAAGACAGCAAAAGTGTAACTATTGACGTGGAGGGAACATTAATAGAGCTTTCACCTATGCAACAAGGAGTCATAGGTACATATCGTTATGCTATTTTTATGAAGAATAATCAGATGTTAGATTCTCTTGATAAAGGCGTAAATTCAATTTTAACCGATTCTCAGATAAACTTTTTACTTCCCAAAGCCAAAAATCTACTATTCGACTTTCGCACATTTGCAAGAAAACAGCGTATAGAATACTAAATTTGTCCAAGACTGTATATCAAAAGAGACTCATTAATGACGTATTAAATTGGTTTGGTTGCATACAATTTTGGTACTGATAACTTGGGTCTCAATGCTCAACTACATTTAAGTCATTTGCTGAAAGAGCTGAAACATGCTGACTTATTTTCTTTAAACCCGATGAAGCCTCTGCTGCTATACCAACCCTCTCAAGCTCAACGGCAAACTGCTCATGCCATACTTGCGGTAAGCCTTTTCTTACATGAAAGCGCTTTCCATCAAAGCCAAGGTTTTTAATGGTGAGGTGAACGTGCGGGCTGTCTGTGTCGGTATGCAATGCAAACACATACTGGTAATTGTCAGCGAAGGTCTTTTTAGCAAATTCTCTTACTGATTGTTTTACCGCTTTTGGTTCAGTCCCGTCAGGCATTGAGAATATGAGGTGCGTGCTGTGGCGGGTTCGTTTACGTTGTTGAAAGTCTGATTCGTTCCAGTCTTTGGCCAGTTGTTGAACTGCATTTTGTTCTTGGTAAATCAACCCTGTTTCGTCTTCTAGTTCGAGTTTTCCGTTGCGGCTGATGTAGTCGAAGTGGTTTGCGGTGTGGGCGTTGTTGTAACCAAAACCACTGACTTTAACCATGACTTCAGGTGCACGTTTTGTGTAGTGGTTGCTGTTCTTAATTCGGTTGGATTTAGTTTTAACATCACCGTTGAGTAAACCAGAAATTGAGTCGTTTAACAGTCTGCTCATTAATACTCCTTAAAAGCTAACATTAAGAAGGCGCTGGATACCCGCTTTCGCTGACATGACGAAATAACATCATTCTTCTTGCTCTAACTCCCAACGTTTGCAGTTTTTGTTGATAAGGTCATTAATCATGGCCTTGTGCTGTTCAAATTTACCATCAAGTACTTCTATCATTTCTCTGGTGAATTTGTCGCTGTAGCGATAATCGATATTGAGCACTCGGGCGATTTGATTGAGGTTACGGCCTACTGCGGCAAGTTGTCGGTTGGATTCTCTCAAAGCGTGAATTTCATCACCTGTTAATACTGGCTCTCTATTTAAATTAGCCATAATAGAGGCTCTAACCCAGTTACTTTGGGAAACGTATCCTTCTGCGACAGCTTGTTGTTGAACTTTTTGCAGACAATGCTTAGTTAACCTTACTGACACTCTATCTGTTTTCAGTTCATTTATTTCGTTATCAATTCCTGCTTCTGGTGTGACCTTATTTATCATCATCCGCAGCATATTCGATTGGCTAATGCCACTGTCCTGGCAAAACTGCTGCCATTTAAGTTTTTCATTTATTGATAAGCGTGTTTTAACAACACTTTCATCCATACTGTACTCCTATAATCAGCGAGGATTAGTCAGTTCTTTATTTCACTTTTTCGGCTAAATTTCAAGCAATGGATTATCATTTTCGAGGTGAAACTTTCTGTGGTACCAAATGCAGACAAAGTTGGTACCAAACGTCACCAGCTTTGGTACCAGTTGTCACCAGCTTGCGAATCCTGCATTAGTAAATTAAGTGGTGTATTTCATTTTTAGCAGTGCTTTTACTGTTTAAGATCAAAAATCATAAATCACACCAAATACGGCTAAAATCAACAGTCTCAAACCGATGGCAAGAATCTTTCATGTGTTAAAAATCACGAATTGTGATAATTTGTCTCGACAAACGAGTACAGAAGTTAAATTTTACTATTTTTTGAGTATTTATCAGTTTCGCCTACTCTTTAACTTGTTAAAGTAATAATAGATTTAAGGCTATTTCTTTATGGATACACTTGCAGAACGGCTCGATTATGTCATGAAAGAAGCAGGAGTAAATCAGTCTGAGCTTGCTGTTAGTGTTGGTATCAGACAGCAAGCTATCAGTCGTATGCTCACTGGCGTTACTAAAAACTCTCGCTACTTTCTGCCTATCTGTAATGAGTTAAACATCAGTCCGAAATGGTTGATGGAAGGTATTGGCGACATTTATTCAAGAGATCTCAAATCCAAAGCAGTTATTCGTAATGTGCCATTATTAACATTCAAGCAAGCTATCAACTGGCCACAGAACAAAGAGCAAATTACTGATGATTTAATTGATGCTTGGTGGGAAGTATCAAGCACTAATGTTGGTGAAGATGGATATGCTATTAAGGTTCGTGGTGACAGTATGGAAGGCCAAGGTCATCGCTGCATATCTGAGGGATGCATCTTAATTGTCGAGTCTACATCAGAATATGAGTCCGGTGACTTAGTGATTGCTAAACTGCCAACGTCATCTTCGGCCTGCTTTAAACAGATTGTCGATGAAGCTGATGCAACCTATTTAAAATCCTTTAACCCAAACTATCCTCTTATCAAATTTGAAAATGGTGAAGTTTTAGGTGTCGTTAGACAAGCAATTTACGAATACTATTGATCTGTCAGTTAGCATATCGTGAGACATATTTTATTCTTCAATATCTGCTGAGCACGCCTAACTGTTTGCTTTTCAGAGTAGAATGGTTCAATTATTATCTGTTTTGACTCTAACTGCTTTATTCTTGATGAGTTAAGTACAAACCAATCAGTGAAGTAAATGCCATCTATTACTCGCCATTCACAACCTTGGTGATCTTCAATCTTTATGTTGTGTAATAGATCTGCGGCGATATAGGTTAAGACTTCAAAGAATCCGTCAAACTCACCTTCCTCCCCTTGCCCATCTGAACATTCATAACGCTTAATTGCTTGAGTTAAACAAACCTCAAATAGTGGCACATCGAAAATTCGAATGGTATCAGAAAGGTAATATGCAAAAGTTTTAAGATGAATTTCTGCCTCTGGGGATTTGATTAAAAACTGAGTGAATGTAGGCGAAAAACTTGGGTGTGTTGCTAACCAGCCGTTTATCATTTCATAAACGCTTCTGGTTGATGGTTTTAACTGGATAAGTTGTGTCATAGACCACCTCGTTATTTCAATTCAATAACGAATCCATTCAATTTGTCCTATTAATTCGCTGCATCTCAATCAAGGAATGACCTCGCCATAATGCAGCAAGGTATATTCGACTGTTACTTTTGCGAAAGCAGGAGCCTAGTGACTTTTTTCCCTAAAAGTCACTGGATACCTGTTTTCACTAGTATGGCGACTATTATCTCGACTAAAATGTAATTCGTTAAAAAAATATCTATAAATCAAACTGTTTGACCATCTCAACATAAACAAAGATTCATTATCCGTTGCTTGACGAATTGGAATGCTAACTTTTAAGCTGCTTCACATAAGCAAAGGTACTAAAAACCATTAATAATCTTTTGATTACTGGGGTGAATTTTCTTTGTTATCCATACTAAGCAATGAAGCCGTTAAATTCATGTTAGTTAAATTTGTAACAAATATTAAGACTATTAAAGGAATAAGACTCTTAACAAAAACAAGGTAATAGTTGTGACGACATCGAATTTCAAAGTAGATCTACACCCGAACAACATCACCTTCAAAAAAGCCTTTGCCATCGTTTTTTTACCTTTCGCCGCCGCCTTTATACTAAGTTGTCTATTTAGAACCATGAATGCTGTTTTAGTCCCGACTCTGGTACGTTTAACGCAGGCTTCGCCCTCTGAACTTGGGATATTAAATGCGACTTACTTTCTCGCTTATGCTCTATTTCAAATACCGTTAGGCACATTACTCGATAATTATGGTGCGAAAAGAATACAGTCTTTGCTATTTCTCATTGCCGGCTCTGGACTGGTGTTATCAGGGTTGAGTGATCAAATCGGTACGATAGCAATTGGCCACGCTTTACTTGGTGTAGGGATGTCAGGTGGATTAATGGCAGCATTTAAAATGATTGTTCAGTGGTTCCCAAGCGAGAAAATACCAATGCTGAATGGAATAATGATGACGTTTGGCGGGATTGGAATACTGTTATCAGCAACGCCAACTGAGTATCTGGTAACTCAGTTTGGATGGCAAGATTTGAACATTTGCTTTGGGTTATTGGCAATTATTACTGCACTGATCATTTATGCAGTTGTTCCCGAAACAAAAACTGCGACAGTAAACTCCAATTTTTCAGATCAGCTGAATGGCATTGCAACCATATTTAAGTCTAGGTACTTTTGGACTATTGCACTTATTACCACAAGTGTTTTACCAAGTTTCATGGCAGTACACGGCTTATGGATTGAAAACTGGCTACAAGCTGTTTCAAACAAACCGCAAAGCACGATTGATAATTACTTAGTTTTGATGGCCATTGCGATGACAGTGAGTCTTTTATCAACTGGCTATATCGCAAAAATAGCAAAGCATTATAAAAAGCCACTGGAGAATATACTGGCTTTGTTGGTTGTCGTTTATATTGTTATTGAACTTGTTATTATCATTGCTCATGGTCGTAATGATTGGGTGTGGTGGATTTTATTAAGCTTGATCTCACAAATCTTTAATTTGTCGTATGCGGTATTAACTCAACACTTCCAAAAGACACATTCTGGTAGAGCAAACACCGCATTGAATGTTGTAGTATTTACCTCAGTTTTTTTAATTCAATACCTGATTGGGTTGATTGTCACTGTCTCAAGTCAGTACTTTTCTGTAGCAACAAGCTATAAAATCAGCTTTATATTACCAGTATTAATTCAAGTGATCTTTTTTTACTTATTTTTGTTCTTACGGAAAAAGAGCACTTGTAAAAACTGTTTTTAGAACTCAATATCTGCAAAATTGATAAAATTAAAAATTATTTTCTTATCAGTATGCTGCGGCATCTTCTTTTAAATATTTCAAATAATGCTAACTCGTAAATGCCCCTAAATGAGTCAGCAACGAACACTCACTACAATACTATTTCTAATGTTTACTCGTTAAAAGTCATGTTCTTTGGAACGACTATTTTATGACAAAGCAGACCTAATGATTAACTTTTATAGTGGTTCGTGCTATAAATTTGCTTCAAGTGCTGATGTAGTGAAAATCACCATTTGTTAACTGACTTAAACCAGTCATCTTTCGTCAAGATAATATATTCTTTTGTGACATTAGCGGTGATTTAACCTGAAGTTACTTTCTGAAGTGCATACAAGATACGTTATGGTAAATGCCGTGAAATTACTGGCCTTGGATAATGCGTAAGCGTGTTTACACCAATACAAAAATCAAGGTATTATTTTAAAGTTATAAAACATATTAAAATAATAAGTTATGCGCAATCTTAGATTGAATGTCAATCCGTATCAATGAGCATGATTAAAATGTTTTGAGTTACAAGCAAGGAGGTCGCATGCCGATCAAGAAAACAGGAAGTTTCGATTTATCAGCAGGAATATTAGGTACAACCAAAGCTAAACTTGCTGAATTTCTAACTGAAGATGAAGTTTCAAGAACTGAAATAATTATTAACGATGGCAAGTTAAGTTTTAATGCTGACAATTCAATTTTAGATAAAATTACAGCAGAATTCGGAAAACCTCGAGAAAGGAACTAATTAATAAATGTCCAAACCTTCTAATAATAAAAATTTTGTAGTTAATGGCTCACAGATCAACAAAAATACACCTCTAGAAACTCAAGCGATCTTAGCTAAATATCAATTTTTTTACTCAACTATGGGGTTATTCTTAGGGCTTTCAGCCATTATCGGTGGAATATATCTCTTTATTCAAGGAGTGAGTGGTTCATCTGATTGGTATGTTAATTTTTTAGGTGCGGAGTCTAAAATAGCTCAAGCGGCTCCTGGTGTTATTTTATTTATTGTTGGTTTATTCATGGTATTTGTAACTCGATATAAATACAAACACATTGTAGCCAAGTAACTCATAACAATTAAGGGTAATATGAGATTTTTAAAATTAGTTGCAGTGTTTTTTCTGCTTACAGGTTGTGTTGCAACAGCACCAACTTCAGTTGAAAATGCTTCAAGTCAAATTGAAGTTGAGCATGATAAGTTTAACGGAACAACTTGGATTAGAACTCCATTGTATTTAAGTCGTCAGGGATTTACTGATACATTTCCAGTCAAACTAATGTATAGAGCTAACTATAAAAAAGGTCGTTTGGAATTTATACAATTATATGTAACTGCTACAAATGTAGAATGGGGTTTTTACCATTCAGCAAACGACCAAAATGGTAACTCTCTGAATTTTGTCAACGTCGACAATGTTGTGGGCTCAGCAGCTGGGATGGTTACAACAGTTGAACATTTTGGTCTTGATATATCTAAGAATTATCTTGCTAAAATGGCAAATGAAAATTGGCAAATAAAAGTATACGGTAAGCGTAAACGAGGTGTATTTATTGTCCCGCAGGCTGTTTCTTTAGCCTTTTTCGAAAAGCTAAACTGCTTTGAAAGTAAGAAGTGCTAATAATATAAGCGCGTTAAGTGGGAGCTATCGCAAACCTATTTACCATAACCGCCGTTGTACGAATTTCTGTTGTAAGCCCAAATTTAAATTTTTAGGGCTAGTCGAGGCTCACAGTAATTTGATGTTCATAATTTGGTTTTAGAGATACTTTTTCTAATGCAATCTATTGATTATTAACTGAAACTGAAACTCGTTTTTGTCCAAATTCGAGTCAGCAGTCGCTGGTTAGGAATGGAAAAAATCTATAAATCAGTAAATTAACCATGATATTCGGATAATATTTCGCTAATGATTTTCCAAAATTCGCCAGCCTGCTCCAACATTGGCCAATGTCCTGCTTCTTTAATTATTACTCGCTCGTACTCAGCCTTTTTTAAATGCTCTAACTCCAGCCTAGACATCGTGTACTCACCATGAATATATAACTTCTGACACTTCAAACTTTTATATAGCAAATCAATGTGATTAGCTGCCAACAGTTCAGTAGATGATTTAGCCCAATCATGAATGATATTGGGGTCTGACCTTTTAATATTTTCAAGATAGCGCTTCACAAAAGCGTTAGACTCTGCTCCAGTCTTTAATCGAGAACACATGTATTCAACAAACTTCACGGAATCATCAAATTCACTAGCTTTTGTTAGTGATCGGGCATCACGATCATCTTCAACCAGCATTCCTTCTACATTTAAGAACAAAACAACATTATCTAGCTTTGCCGTTAGAATGGTCGCAATTGTTGCTCCCAGAGAATGACCAAGGATTATTAATGGTCGCCCTGATGAATAGACTGAAATCAATTGTTCCAGCAGTGTAACGATGTTATTTAAGTCGAAATATTTTTCTTCAAAACGGCTTTTTCCGAATCCTGGAAGATCAGGGATGAACACATTGCATTGTTTAGCTATTGATGTATCAAATATTCCCTTTAAGCTATCACTGCATTCGGTAAAGCCATGAATTAGCCATATGTCTGTATTAGCATTATGGTTTTCCAAGTAGACAATATTTGTGCCTGTATTTTCATCAAGCATCTCCGATGGCATACCGGTTCCCTCATGTTCTTTAAACATCACTGTGACTCTCAATTTCTTTGATTTTTAACATCTGATTAGCCCCTTTTGTAAAGTGATAATCAACTTCAACAATGTTATAATTTACGGGCAGCTCATCAAGTGCTTTCAGGACGAGCTTTAACTGCTTTGGTGTTTGTCTATCATTACCAATAAGTGGGAAGATTCTTACCTCTTTTGCCACTCGAACCAATTCAAGTATCGAATTGATGTGAAAGTCTGCCGATAAAATTTCAGAATATAAAAATAAGAAGTTTCCGCATAATGCGATATCAAAGCTATTATCGTCAAATGGCAGTTTTGGTAAACTGGCATTAATGTATTTTCCACTGTTTCTTTGTGTTGAATAGTCATTCAAGAAGGTTTTTGATGCGCTGAGTCTTTGAGTTTTAAGCTTTTGTGGAGAGCTAAAGTAATCCCAGTTAAAGTCATTCACAGAATTTAATATTTTGGGGTAAATTAATTCGCAAGAAGTGCTGACTTTCTCACCAATTGCATCAGGTTGTAGTCTGTACAGAGGATCGCAAGATGTTACATCTAGCCCTTGTGATTTAGCAGTTACATTGAATGATGATGCGCCGTCAGCACAACCCAAAATCTTCTTACTGAGATCTTCCTTTTTCAATGAGAACATTCTTTGATATTCATCAAATGAACGACTCCAAATTAACACATGTTCTAATACAAAAGGCATAGAATTTATCTCGCTGTAACTCGTTACAAAGCAGGCTTGTCGAGCTGTATTGATGGGACTGTTAAGTTATCGAATATAAAATCAATAAAGCATCTCATTCGCTTGGGTAAATTCTTGTTTGCGTAAGGATGAATAAGGTAAATTGAATTTGTGATGGTTTTGTATTGGCTCAAAACTGGCACTAATAAACCTGCGTTAATTTCATCTGCAACAATAAATGTTGGCGCATAAATCAAAGAAACTCCGCTCAAAGCAAGGTGTTTGACGAACAGAGCGTTATTGGTAAATATATTGGTTTTTACTGGGATATTGTACCCTTCATTACCGTCAAAAAATGTCCAAACTCTTTCGTCAGGTTGAATGCCATGATGGCAGTCTAAGCAATTG
Organism: Parashewanella hymeniacidonis; assembly: GCF_016900895.1. Classification (GTDB taxonomy): domain Bacteria; phylum Pseudomonadota; class Gammaproteobacteria; order Enterobacterales; family Shewanellaceae; genus Parashewanella; species Parashewanella hymeniacidonis. The sequence continues at coordinate 44,974 of NZ_JAFEUN010000002.1, read as the reverse complement.
TGTTTTGAAAGATCTTTAAGGTCTGTTGGTATTCCATTACGTTGCAAATATGATTTACTGGCACAGACTGTATAATCATGAGTAAGGACTAACCTTGATATAGCCGAAGAATCTTCTAATCGACCACATCTAAAAGCAATGTCATATTCATCGATTGGTGGCAGTGCTCCAAGTGCGCCATCAAGTGTTATCTCAACTTCAACATCGCTGTACTCTTGTAAAAACTTCTCCAACAAGCCAGATAAAATTATATTACTGAAATTTTGTAATGCAGATATTTTTATCTTTCCTTTGGGGTTACTGTGAACATCTATAACCTGCTCACAAACTGAGCTTAGCTCTAGCTGCATATTAGCGCATTGGCGGTAAAGAATTTCACCAGCCTCAGTTAGAGCTAATGTTCGCGTTGTTCTCTTTAAAAGCTTTACTCCTAATGAAGCCTCTAACTGAGAAATACGTTTGCTCACAGCGCCAGCTGTCTTTTCATTTTTATCTGCTGCTGCCGTAAAGCTTTTGTACTTAACAACATCAACAAAAAGCATTATGTCATTTACTGGAAGCATGGGTACTCCAACCTGCGGGACGATTGCATTGGGAAAAGCTTACTCGCATTAATAAAGTTTATTAGCCCTAATCGTGAGCGACCCTAATAAACTTAATCCAGCAAATAGCATCAAATAGTAGGCTGGCATCAAAGGATTATTGGTTATTTTTATAATATATGTGGCAATGAGTGGGGTGGTTCCACCAAGCGCAGCAATAGCAACGTTATAGGTAAGCCCTACGCCTGTATATCGGACTTTGGAGGGAAATAATTCGGCAAGCATTGCCCCATAACTCGATGCTACTAATGAAAATGAAACACCAAGAATAATGAGTGACAAAAATACCGCATATTGTGATCCATTGAGCAACGCATTAAATGATGGGTAGGATAAAACTAACAACAAAAATGAACCGATAACAACCAACTTTTTTCTACCCAAATAGTCTGAAAGGTAGCCAAATAACAGCATGAACAATGAAAACAGACCTAAATTTACCGTGTTAAACAATTGAATGTGTGAGGTTGTCAGTGAATGGCTAACTCTAAAATTCGTCAGATATGTCGGCATATAGACAAAGAGTAAAAACATACTCACAGCACTCAAGCATAGAATCGATACTGCTTGAATAAACTGCAATAAATAGTTCTTAACTAGAAATAATGATGGAATGTACCCTTCTTCTTGTTTAACTGATGTTGTTTTGAATAAAGGAGTCTCTGACAAATTTTTCCGTAAATTTGCGCCAAACACACCTAATATAGCTCCGATAAGAAACGCCACTCGCCAACCCCATTGGGTAAATTCTTCTGTTGTTAGCACTTGATGAAGTAAAGCAATGATGCCTTGACCAAACAAGGTAGCCAAGCTGAGTGCAAAGAAGATTAATACAATCGCCCTACCACGCTTGTTCGTGCCAACATGTTCAAAGGTAAAAGTGATTGCACCGGGGATTTCCCCACCCATTGCAATCCCTTGTACCACTCTGAGTAAAACTAAAAAAACGGGGGCTAAAACACCAATCTGTTGATAATTAGGTAATATTGCAATCAGTAAAGACGGAATTGCCATTAAAATTATCGAAAAATAGAATGCGTTCTTTCTTCCTCGTAAATCACCGTAGTGACTAAATATCAAACCACCTATTGGTCTAGCGAGATATCCCACGGTAAATGCACCAAACAATCCTAATAGCGAGTTTATATGTTCTGTTGCAGGGAAAAATTGCGGGCTAATTGTATTTGCAAGAAAGGCAAAGATCATAAAATCGTAAAACTCTAATGCTCCACCAAGCGCAGAGATACCAACGACTTTGAGTTCTGTGATTTTGAATTTACGTGTTTTCACAATAGCAAGCTCATTGATATTACTTCACTTTCAAGTTGAGTAGTTCGGCATATTGTATTGAGTTTTTTGGAGTACATAGCTTGCGAAAATACCATAAAGCCAAAACCAGAAATATATCCAGTTAATTCAGCTTTATACAAAATGTACAATGTTAAAAAACAAAAAACACTAATAACCTTAATGCCTTACTCTTATTCACTGTTAGTGCTAAGGCTAATTTCTACAACCTTAACGTGAGCTGTCTCAAACTCATTCTCTTTACAGTAAATCAAGGATTTCACCCGCTTTTGCGGAAATGAAGCTGTTTCTGGTAAAAGTTAACTTTACAAACAAATCGGTGTCATGTACTCATATAAAAATCATAAATACAATTTAACTTGTATTAAGTTGTAAAAGGTGATTTTTATGAGTGAAGATTTATCAGATGCAGCAAAACAAGTCTGGTTCACCAGTCATCAACTGTGTAGGTTGCTTGGAATTAATAGAACCACATTCTGGAGGTGGAGAAAGCACAGATATTTTCCAGAGCCAGACATAACAATCGTTGGACAAGATCGATACGATATTAGAAAAATCAAAGTCTTTTTACAAAGTAAATTGTAGAGAGCTCTATTTCAAGCTTAACGATGGAGTGTCTGTATGTATCCAGAGTTACAAAAAGAAGTGCTTAGACGGTTACCTCCAGATTATGATTTTAAAAGTCAAACCGCCGATTACTTGCAACAAGGGCTATGCCCCAGTTGTGGTAAACGAGAGTTGTACACGCATAGGCACGCCCCTTGGATTCTCCGTTGCGGACGCTTAAACAAATGCGGTCATGAGATCCATATCAAACAAGTTTACCCTGAGCTTTTCAACTCTTGGAGTGAGCGTTTCCCTGCTACCATTCAAACTAATTCTGATTCAAGCAACACTAATACTGCAGATGCTTACCTAAAGTACGCCCGAGGTTTTGATCTCAAGTTAATCAAAGACTGGTATCAACAAGGCGCTTACTACTGCTCTAAACGTAATATTCATTCAGCCACGATAAAGTTCACGCTTGTAAATGGCTCAACTTGGGAGCGCTTGATTGATAATCCTGAACGCTTCGGTTCAATGAAAGCCAATTTCAAAGGGAAATATAAAGGATATTGGTGGCAACCACCCAATTTTACAATTGCTAAAGTCATTGATGCGTGCGAACTGTGGCTGACCGAAGGAATATTTGATGCTATCTCCCTACTACAGATAGGTATTCAAGCCGTGAGTGTCATGAGCTGCAACAACTTTCCTAGTCAATTGTTATCTGACTTAGAGTCAAAGTGTTTTGCTAAAAAAAAGCCTACATTGATATTTGCATTTGATACAGGTACAGCAGGAGAATTAAAAACTCAACAATTCGTTACAAAGGCTAGAGAGCTTGGCTGGCAAGCAACAGCAGCGCAGCCTCCTAAATCAACATTAAAGTTAGACTGGAACGAGCTACTTACTAGAGAACGACTGACCACCGAGCACCTTGAAAAATACCGATATCTCGGGAAACTACTTGTCGCAAATTCAGCAACTGAGAAAGCAATACTTATTTACAATAGACAAGGACAAACCGAGTTCCCATTTGAATTTAATCATTGCCTATACTGGTTCTCAATAGACGTAAATAACAGCAGAAAAATTGCAGAAAGAATCGCCGATGAACGTTCTTGCAATTGCAGTGATCAAATTGTAGTCGACCAAGCAATTAAAGAGTCTTCTAAGGTAAAGCTATTATGTAAGTGTTTCCCACAAGCTTTGTACGCACGGAAAGTCCACTCATCGGAAGATAAAAGTTATTACTTCAAGATAGATTATCCACACCAAAATTATGTCACCAAGGCAACGTTTACGGGCAGTAATTTAAGTTCAAGTTATGAGTTTAAACGACGTTTACTCAGCATTACTGGTGCTGTATACCGAGGTAATACAACACAACTAGACCGACTAATCGAACAGCAGCTTTACAATATAAAACAAGTCTTGGCATTGGACTTTATTGGTTACAGTGTTGATCATCAATGCTACATATTCAATCAGCTGGCCGTTAAACAAGGCAGACTATATCAAATCAATGAAGAGGATTTTTTTGATATTGCTTCATTGAGTATTAAATCTCTACTGCCAATCAAAATAGATATTAATCAAGAGCTTAAAAGTATGGATGAGACTTGGTTCGACAAACTATGGCAAGCCTTTGGCATTAAGGGCATGGTCGCCCTGCTCTTCTGGTTTGGCAGTCTGTTTGCTGAGCAAATTCGGCTAATCCAAAAAACGTTTTTGTTTTTAGAGATCACAGGTGAGCCCGGTGGCGGTAAAACCACATTAATTGAGTTTATGTGGAAGTGTTGTGGTCGTATAGAATATGAAGGCTTTGACCCTAATCGTTCTTCGCCTTCAGCAAGAGAAAGAATCCTTGCTCAAGTCGGTAATCTACCTGTTGTTCTTAGTGAAGCTGATAGAGTATCAAACCGTGATCCTAAGCAGGCTAGGTTCGATTGGGAAGATCTAAAAATGCTCTATAACGGTCGTGCGACTGGTTATAAAGGTGTAATGAGCCATGACAACCAGACACGAGAACCCAAGTTTCGAGGTTCAATTTTAATTGAACAAAATGAAGATGTGGTGGCCACCTCTCCCATTTTACAACGCATTGTTAAACTGGTTATCGATCCCAAACATCATACTAATGATAGCCTTATAGCTGCTGAATGGCTTGAGTCAGTTGATATGGAGGATGTATCTGGCTTTATTTTGAAATCCATTTTGAATGAAAAAAATATCATGCAAATACTCAAAGATAAAATGCCGCAATACATGAGAGACATTAAGCAAAAACAAAATATCCGTATCAATCGCATTGCTAAAAACCATGCTCAACTTTGTGCGCTCATGGACGCACTTGCAGACACGTTTTCAGTGACGCAAAGCAAGTCTGAAGAAATCAAAGATGCGCTATATAAAATGGCATCGCAACGCCAAACCGCAACCAGTAAAGATAATTCGTTATTAGAAACCTTTTGGGATGTATATGATTTTTTAGAAATGGAAGAAGTAGCCTCTGTTAATCATTCTAGAGATCCCAAACTCATTGCTATCAGTCTTAACCAGTTTGCCGAGGTAGCCGCATCACGTAAGCAAAAACTTCCTGAATTAAATGATTTGAGACGTCAACTAAAACTTGGCAAAACACACCGTTATATTGGTCAAAAAACAGTGAACAGTGCCGTTCATGCACGCCTAAACAAATCATTCCCTACGATGAAAAAGGCAGCTTGTGTTAAGTGCTGGATTTTTAAGAAAGGAGAACGTAAATGAACGATAAACTTATGAAAGCTTCACTTTGGGCAAGACGAGAGTTTGATGTTGATTCAACTCCAAGCCCAAAAACTATCCGCAGCTGGATAAAATCTGGCATTATAGAAGGCCGCTTTATTGATGGTAAAGCCTACGTTTTCACACAAGAGAAAGCAGGGTTAGCACCAAGTATTTCCAAAAGTGTTGGTGAATTATTGAGGGCATAATGGCTGACGTTCGCAAAAGCAAACATACCAAGTCATTACCAGAGCATTTGTATTTCGATGCTCGACGAGGCAACTATCGGATAAAACTTGTCGATGGTCGCTATAAAGATTTAGGTAAAGACAGAGAAGAAGCGATTTCGATAACCAAAGAATACAATCGAATCGCTAGACCTAAAATTGCTGCTTCTGTCGAGAAACTGTTACGTATTGATGAACAAGGCACCGATACTTGTTTCGGGTTTCATATCCATTCACTACTGAAACGGATTTTAGAAGAAGAAAGACCATCAGAAGAATATAAAAAAACACTAGAAAAAGATGCTCAAAGGGCTAAACAATTTTTTATAAATGTGCCTGCTTGTGAGATTGGGCTGCATCACGTCAATAATTACCTTGCAGAGTTTCACTCTGATGTCAGCGCCAATGTGCAAAACAGAAAAGTTGCTTGGCTAAAAAAACTGTTCTCTTATGCCATTGATGAAAGCTTAATGATGGTTAATCCAGCCACACTAAAAAAACGTAAAAGAAAAGAAGAAAAGAAACGTCAAAGGCTTAAATTAGATTGGTATCAAAAAATTCATGCTGTAGCACCATTATGGTTACAAACGGCTATGGACTTAAGCTTACAGACAACTCATGCAAGGTTAGAAATATCTCGCATTCGGTATCAGATAAAAAAGCCCACCTCAAAAACCTGTGGCTGTTTTTGGTTTAAAACACCAGAAATCTCTGCTCAAGGTAAAACTTACGGCACGCTCTATATTCATAGGCAAAAAGTCGCCCATAAAGAAGCCTCTCATGTTGCCATCCCCATCGGTGAAACATTAAAACAAATTATTGACCGGAGCCGAGATAACTTAGTCAGTAATTTTGCAGTACACCGTCTACCAGAACGATGCAATGATAAACTGGGTAAGGATGTCACTCACCTAACCCAAGTCGCCCCAAACTATATTAGCCGAGCATTTTCAAAATTACGTGATGAAGTTGGCTGCTGTGATCACTTAGAGTTCTCGCAACGCCCTACATTCCATGAGATAAGAGCACTCGCCGCCCATTTATTTGATACTCAAGGTATCGATCCACAATCTCGTATGGCACACACTGACGCCAAGAGCACCAAAATCTACACGGAAAATCACATTGATTGGGTTAAAGTCCCCTACGCAGAGATCAAATTCAAGTAATTAAATACTTCCTGATATAATGCATGAGTTGAGTTATTTTAAAGGTAATCTACAACCTTTTTATAACCGCAAAGATTACCTTCTAACATGAAAGCAAAGTCAAAGCTTAACAATGAATTAGAGAAGTTTTGACTCTGTAATAACCAAGGTTACCTTTTTCCGCAAGTGATGCGGGATGTGTGCTCACACTTTATAAGAGCTTTTACCTGCTATCTCACTTTTGGACAGGAACAATTTAGAGCTAAGGCACTAAAGGTGAGCGTTTGGATTAGGATATTTAGGTCACCAGATATGCTAATTAGGTGCATTTAGCACTAAGCCAGCCATTCACTTAATTTAGTAGCTGTGTTTGTATGCTGATCGTATACCATCCATAAAGATTTTGGTTCACCTTTCATTTTTCCCCACACTATATGCCTATACAACCCCAAATACTCTTGCTGCGCCCAAGACTGTTCATAATTGAATGTTGCCGCCGGCAATAAAGCTACATTATTAGTTGATAAACTTTCATCACCTATACCAAGCTCCCACGGAACCCACTTTGAATCCTTACTGTTTGTAGTAACAAATACTATAAGTTTACGGCTGACTTTAATTTGATTTTTCAATATTGCAGCTGTTTCAGGGTTTGGATTATCAGGGAGCCTATTATCTCCTAAATCACAATATACGGATGCCCCGTGAGATTCTAAAAGGTTAATTACTCCGGGTAAATACTCAGCATCTTTTGATGAATGAGACAAGAACGTATCTTTGTTACTCTTTGCTGAAGAATTGGATTTAAGTACGGCCCTTTCATTAAGCGTTAACTTATCATTAAACCTTTTAAGATCTTCAAATGTTGTAAAATCTACCATGTGACTCTTATAACTCCTAACCAATGGCTACTGTTTTTGTGACAAAGATTAAGACAGCAATAGATACGTAAAAACCCCAAACTGAAAAGGACTTTAAAGACTCCCATTGTAAGTATGAAAGATTCCCTTTGGGTGCAACACTATATAAATCAGTCTCCGTAAGAACTTTAGAGTGAAGCTTTGAAATAAAGTCGTTATATGAGTTTCTAAATGCTTTCTCTAAAGCCAAGTAATACGCATCTAAAGCGGCAAAAACTATTGTAGGTAACATAGCAATATATGCATACTCAGGCTTTCCTTTATCTGCAACAATAACAAGAACTGCTGAGACTAAAGTTACACACCATGCTTTGCTAGAAGAACTATTTACTGCCATACGTTGAATCACATTTTGTAATATGCCCAAATGGGTTTGTATAGATGGTGATGCAGAATCAATCTTTACGACTGGATCTTCCATATTTAATTTGCCTTATTAGATATAGCGTGACTAATCCAATTGGACATGTTTTCTGCTATATCACCATATGCATTGATAGAGCTAGGATCATAGCAAGGAACATAGTCTGACATTTTTTTACCATTTGCGAATTTAATCTGATCAAACGGATTTTTACCTTTACGACTAGTACCATTTCTAGGGCATTTAATATTGTGTATATGAATCCCTAAAATAGCTTTCCCATCATTCCATGCTTTAATTATTTCGTGTTCAACCCAAGGTCTGCCAGCTGTTTCGCTACCGATCAAAACTATGATGCATCGTTTGTATTTCATGTTTTGATCTATCCAATTTTCTACAGATTTTTTACCTGTTCGCTTTAATGTTTCCCATTCATTTGGTGTGGTTGGCGCATTTCCTTCAATCGAACCAATATTTCTTATTTGTTGAACTCTCATAACATCATTTCCAAAATGAAAGCTATAAAAAACAGGTGTTTTTGCCATTTTTTTGTCCTTGTTATTTGATGATATTCCAGTTAAACCACCGATTATACTACCTCCGACAATCCCTCCTATACCTGGAAATATTAAATTTCCGGCAATGGCTCCAACGACTACTGGAATTGCAGTTTTGACGGTGAAGTTATCGGTATCCTTATTAAATTCTTTTTTCGGTGCCTTTAATTTACTCACTGCTTAAATAAAACTCCATATGCACCTATCTAGGGAATCCTCAGAAAATTGCTTTTACAAACCATGGCTAGACACGCATGGTGCTGTTTGAACTAATCAATTTCGCCAAAAATAACACCATGCGCGACATTACAATACTACATCAATCTCTGGGTTCGCAATGCCCTACGATTCACAAAAAACGCTTTAGTTCTCTTATGGTTGCCATAAAATCATTACTAGATGGCAATCAACTCTCATTAACACAGCTAAGTCGTAACATCTCTGGCAATGTCGCAGCAAAACATAGTATCAAAAGAATGGACCGCGTACTCGGTAATCACCATCTCAATAATGACAGAATGGCTCTATATCGATGGCATGCGCAGCACCTTTGTGCCGCTAATCCTATGCCTATTATTCTTGTCGAGTGGGCAGATGTTCGTGAACAATTAAGACTAATGACTTTGCGCGCTTTCATCAGTGTCAAGGCCGAAGCGTGACCCTTTATGAACGCACATTTCTACTTGAAGATTACAATGCCCCGCGCAGCCACAACCGCTTTCTAGAGGAATTGGCAACCATTTTACCAGGGCATTGCTGTCTTTTAATAATGACTGATGCGGGCTACCAGAATACTTGGTTTACTCAAGTTGCCGAGTGTAGTGGTCAACAAAAACTGGCCATGCTCTTAGAGCTTTCCCAATACAATCGCTCGGACTCATTTAGGCTCTTTGTTCTAGAAGCTCATCACCAACGGTTGGTCAAAATTATCCTGCTACTTATGAGTTTTTTATTCGTCATCGTTTACATTCTACTAGTTTAATTTACAGTGCCTAGAAAGAAGTAGGATCAGGATAGACTTATGCCAGGAAAAACTAAAAGGAAATTTGTGAGCGAAACCATTAAGTACAAGAAGTGTTACCGAGCGCCAATTCTTAAAGTTATGACAACAATGCCATACGAATACGACCCTGAAGCTTTGTTGCAGAAGTTTCAGAAGTTTTATCCCAAGAAGTGGAAGGAGTTAAATGAACGCTACAAACAGTACCAAGGTCTCGACGAATTTTTAGTCAGATGTGGAAAAAAGCGAAGATATAAACACCTAAGTCCTCCAAATTTTTTCAAAAACCTGCCAATTGTTAAAAGTGTATGTTCTGTTAAATACAAACAGCAGCGACAAGCTACTTTCAACGAAGAGTCTATTGCAAAGGCGGAGGAGAGCATGACAAATACCATTAATTTACTCCAACCTTCCCCCCTTCTAATGCAAGAGGTAGACCCTTATTACTTAGAGGTTTACATTGCTGCATATCACAAACGCGGTTCAACACACAGTGAAAAGCTTGAAATCATAAGCGAGTTGCGAAAATTTAATACAGAAAGAACGCAACTATTCTTCCAAAAATTGAATAGCTCCGAAAGAAATAATCACATTAGAAATATCGCATTTAAACATCTACAAGAACTAAGTGCTTTTGTTCGCAAATGTAAAGGGTTTAAAGGTAAGAAAAAACAATACCACTTGGAAAAAGTCAATTTTGAAGTATCACCCCAGGACCTAGCCAACCTCCTTAGTTCAAATAGCTTACAGAGTACGAAAACCTTTGATTGTTTTGTATCACATAGCTATAAAGATAGTCTGCTAATTAGTGACTTGAAAAAACAACTGAACAAGCATGACATTCATATTTACTATGATTGGAGTAGCGATAGTGACTTTTTAAAACGAGAGCTTACGAGTGAATTCACCAAAATTGTGCTTAAAGAAAGAATCAAACAATCGCATAGATTTCTCTTCGTCCAGACCAATAATTCTGTGTCTGAAAGACTCGAAGTTAAGTCTCTTTGGGTACAAATGGAACTAGATTACGCCGTTGAAATTGGTAAAGAAATACACTGCTTAAATTTGACTGAATTTCCACCTCTTTTTAGTGCGCTAGAACTTCAAAACGATAACACAGAGCTAACTAAAAGTTCTGTAAGCTTCATTAAAACTTCTATCAAATAAAATGGTAGCTCTACACGCACTCAGTCTTGTACCAAGACTATCTATTAAAGAAGGGGCTGTTCTCCGATTCATCCATTTGTCTCGCCAACTAGTAATGGGGCAGGAATGTGCCAGTCGATTATGCTGGCACAGGTTTGGACATAAATGATTTAGGTGGACTGCTTTAAATTAGCTACTCCAGACTAGAAAAAATTAAGCAGTGGCCAATACCCCATTATAACTTATGTCTCTGTACATCTCTCTTTTAAAGTAACATGTCGAAGTCTAGTATGTTTTTGCTGGAAATCTCAAGTTAACATTCTTTTCAGTTCCAATAGTATATGCTGGAATATTAAAAATAAGGTTTGAAGTATCTAACGCTCTATCTCCTCTAAATTTAAATATAACCACTTCTTGAGGATATATTTTCCTATCTTCACTGGCATACAGTCTGAAGTGATTTCCATACTGGTCATTAAGCGTCAATCCGTTAACCACGAAAACACATTCAGTTCCTCCAAATTTTGTATCCACCAAAGTACATTTGGTGAAATTAGTTTTTAATATTTTATTTTTTTGTATATTTTTTATTGATATAAATAAAGTGGAGTTAGTATAGTCTATTAACTTAATGACAATCTTACTGTCTTTGTACACTGTTCCTTTATTTGCTAGATAGCTAGCTCGTCTGTTCTTTACTTTATCACTCGCAATTTGCTTCTGTTTAATTTCTGCATTTTTACGCTTTAAAACTATTTGTTGGTACTCCTCACCTTTATTCACTTCAGTGATTAGGTTTGGTATCGTCACATTTATGAGCCCTTTAAACACTTCAACCTCAAAGGCTAATTGTTTAGATACCGATTTACTTCTATAGCTGTTATTAAAAGTACACTCAGCATCCTTTATGGCCTTAATTTCTCTTTCTTTCGACTTTATTGTTTTTTCTGCTAATTCAGTTGCATATAGCAATTTTTTTCGCGCTTCACTAGGGTTTCGCCCTGTTGTTTCCAGCTCATTTTTTGCGCCAGTCCTGTAGTTTTCAACCTTGGCGAAGGTAGTTCTGTTGTATTTATTACTAAGTTGAAGTATTGCAGTCCCTGTATATGGTTTTTCTATTGTTGGTATTACTTTATCGAAATCATTCCAGTAAACCCCAGGTCCAATTTCTTCCTGAAAGCGTTTAATTAATGCCTCAGTTTCTTTCGTGTTTTTGTTATTTATACAGCTTGGTATATTTGAAGTCGGTTTTGGTATATTTGGTGTCGGTTTTGGTTTTTGTACACAGGCACTAAGCGACAATGATACCAAAAGAATTAAAATAATCGTTTTATTCATAAAAATCTTTATCTCACGTAAGTTATCTGTATAAACGAGCCTATCTTAACAAGGGCATCAGTTATAAACACTATCACTAATCACATAATAAACCTCAAACTTATACACAAAAGACAAGACGAGCACCGGATCAGGACCTAAAAGACCGGAATTACACCCAACCTACTCCCATACTAATGCTGCCACCGGTAACCTACATCTCAATACCAGCAAAACTAACAATCTTCAAAGTACAGGACGGTGTTGGATCTGTTGGGAATGAATGAGGTTGCATTGCGCACAGATTCTGCATGCCAAAGGACAAGATATGGACCAGAGCTTAGAGAACCCCACATATTTTTGTGTTAAATAATTCCGAAAGTACTGCGATAAATACTGTGGTTTTTAAGGTAACGATAAAAGTTTTCCATTAATGGTAGCGCCCATTCTTCTTTCATCGTCGGTAAAAGCTCATAATAGATGCAGCCTTGGCGAAATAAAGAGTAGCTTCTTGTCTTTGTTGTATTGGCTTTAATTGTCTTTTCTAAATCAGCATCTTCACTGTGTTTGGGTACTAGAACCGTGCAAGCTATTACAAATCCGATTTTAAAATTTTGTATGGTTTGATTTAGATTTTGGAAGATTTATTGTGAAAACATTTCTTTGAAATTTAAATCCCAATGTTTCTTCTAAAGTTCTTGGATATGGAGTTACAGCGATAAGACCTGAATTTAGTTCAATAATTTTTTTGGCCATATACATGCCGAGACCATCACCTGCTTTTCCTATTTTAGTGGGAAGATTACCAGACACTCCCTCAAAAAATATTTGTTCTATTTCATTTTCTTTTATTTCTGTACTAATCATATCCATTGAAATTTGTGTGTATATACCATTACTACCTATATCAACGTTTAAAATAGAATCAGTTTTAATAAACTTAGCTGCATTTTCAATTATATGATACAAGGCAACATGAACTGATTCGTAATCAAAATAAGCCATATTCGTACTCTCGTCACCAACAACAACCTCCACATTCTTATCGGTAAAATCAGAGAAAAATAGATAAAACATATTCATTAATACTTTGTGAATATTATGCGTTCTTCTTTGCAATTCTGGATTAGTAACAAATAGTTTTTTAAATACTGAAAACTCTACCTTCATAGATGCGTTATTTTTAGCAATCCTCAACAATGTAATTGCTGTTTCTTTAGGTTCTTTTTTGACAATATTTTCAGCGAAGGATATTTGTTTTTTCATATTTAGACTAACCCCATCCTGAGGGATTAATGAGTATATTTCTTGAATGTTATGGGCATTAATAGTAGTTAAATTATGAATTAGTCGGCTTGTGTTTTTATTTATTGATTTATTAGCACTATCAATTATTTCATCTATTGAGTCCGTAGAGTTTAAAATTACATTTAATTGGGTTCTAAACTTTTGTGAACTCTTTAAAAAGTCTTTATTTGAACTGAATCCATAAACTGTAAATGAATCATTTCTTAAAACACCAGCTCTTATACCTACATCACCAACTTTCTGAGATTGAGAGGCTACGTCTTTTATTAAAGTAACTTCATAAGGTAATAAACCACAAAAAATCACTTTTCCTTTAGAGTTTTGAATTCTATAACGGACAGTCATAAATTAAGACTCTCCTCCAATAGTAAAATCTTCAACAAGTCGTTGGAATTCGTAAGGATCTGCATTTTTTGCTAAGAATGAATCAGCTTCCCTTAAGGCTTTGTGAAATCTGTCACCTTGAGTTTCAGCAGAATATATTACTACTTTTTTCTTTGGATATTTTTGTTTTACAGCAAGAGCTAAACCTAATCCTTCATCATTAAAGCCCATCGCTAACCCAACGCCCTGAACATCAATAAATAAAATTGATGCATTAATAACATCTTGCTCATCTAATGCTTCACAGTCCTTAATTAATTTTGTGTGAACCCATCCGCTTCTAATTAATATTTTTGAAACCTTGAAACGCATATCATCATCGATAAATAAGATCCTAGTTTCATTTTTAAAATCATCTAATGTTTTGTTTTTTACTGGCTCAGCATTGAGTTCTTTTTTATTATTTAGTGCTTTATACTCAGTGGAGGATTCATTAGCTGGCTTAAAATAAGCCTTAATTCTTTCAAAGAAAAAAATTATACAACCTAAAAAGGTTACACCGATTCCACTAAATAACCACTCTGCATTTTCTACTACCCAATCCATATATTTTTCCATTTTATAAAAATAGGCCAACTTAAAAAGCCCAAACAGTATTTGTCCTAGTTGACTGCCTAGCTACTTATTGAGCACCTACCCAGCACAGTAATAGACCACTATGTTGTAGGCACCTCAGAAAATTCAATGATACTCTACAATAAGCTACCCATATTACTGCGGAATCGATATACATACCAGAATGATGTACGTTTTCACCATTGATGTTACAGGCGCACTTGTTCATCAGAAAATCAAAGACTCGCGAGAAGAACTTATTGAATTATTGATTCTGACAACCATTGTAGAGCTAATGATCTAACTTGGTTTGGGGCAATTCCGAGTTTGCAGAAAAACCAAGTTATACCACTTACATTCTTTCAACTGCTCAAAATTAAGAATATACATTCACTTTTAAGGACTAAAAGGCATTTTTGATTGTAAGAGAAAAGGAAGGATTGGTGCTACAAAAGCGTGCTACATCTGGGTGAGGCGTCGCGCTAATCTCGCGCAAATCTCGCGCATCTAATTATTTTAGCGTGCGATAAAAGTTGAAAAAGCTTTATATATCAACAAGAAAATTGGTCGGTATGAGAGGATTCGAACCTCCGACCCCTGACACCCCATGACAGTGCGCTACCGGACTGCGCTACATACCGACAATAATGACTCAATCACTTCCAATAAAGAGGAAAACTTGAACTAGATCACAGCTAACTCTAACAACTGAATTTTATTTCATCAAGTCGTTTAAATTACTAGCTAAAGCGACGTTCAAAAAACAAGCAAACAAACTACAAACAAAACGATGCTTAAATTACATCTTTTGCTTCATATTTAACCATTTTGTCATCTTAAATTAATTTTAGAGTAATCATTCTGATCTAAAGTTTTCAAACTTCACTTTTAATCAAAATTAATCAAACTTTAAATACAATATTTATATACATAAACTTAACAAATTTGAATTTTTAGTCACTTTTTTAGCTTGTTTTTGTGTGATGCAGTTCACATACACCTACTTTTATTTACTTGATAATCACATAAGTTATTACATATAACGAATAATAATTTATAGGGGTTATAATGATTTTTGGTAACAAGTTACAATTAAAAACTAAAACTGCAATTGCATTAGCAGTGGCTGCATCACTTGGTTTAACAGCTTGTAACAGTGATGATAATGACAAGAAAGATCATAAGGATCAGATAAAACTACGCGTGATGGAAACATCTGATCTTCACACCAACATAATGGATTATAACTATTACAAAGATGCTGAAGACCAAACAATTGGGCTTGCTCGTGTAGCCAGTATTGTTCACAACGCACGTGCCGAAGTAAACAACTCTGTTCTTGTAGACAACGGCGATCTTCTTCAAGGCAGTCCAATGGGCGACTACATGGCTGATGAGTTCAAAAAGAACAACAATGAACTGCAAGGTACTCACCCAGCCTACAAAGCCATGAATCTACTCGATTATGATGTAGGTAACATTGGTAATCATGAATTTAATTTCGGACTTGAATTTTTAGATCAGTCTATTGCTGGAGCTAACTTCCCTTACATCAATTCAAACGTTATTTGTGATACAGATTGTGGTAAAGACGATTTAGACCAATATGATCATCGTTTCACTCCATATTTAATCAAAGAAAAGACCGTCGTTGATACTGATGGTGACGAGCACACAATTAAAATTGGCTATATTGGTTTTGTTCCTCCACAAATCATGCTTTGGGATGCCAAAAACTTAAATGGTCGTGTTACCGCAAACAGTATCATTGATTCAGCAAAGATATTTGTTCCAAAAATGAAAGCTGAAGGCGCCGACATCATTGTTGCGATCCCTCATTCTGGCATCGGTAACCCTGATGACAAAAACCCTGATATGGAAAATGCAGTATACAAACTGACTCAAGTTGATGGAATCGACGCTGTAATGTTCGGTCACAGCCACCAAGTATTCCCTAGTGATAAATATGCTGATTTAGAAAACGCTGACGTCGAAAAAGGCACTATTAACGGTACTGCATCAGTAATGCCAGGCCGTTGGGGTGATAACTTAGGTATCATCGATTTAGTGATTGAGAAAGATGGAGAGTCTTGGAAAGTTGTAGACTCTCAAAGCAGCACACGTGCTATTTTCGATGCAAGTGAGAAATCTCCTCTTGTCGATGCAGATAAAGATATCCATGATGCAGTGGAATTGGAACACAAAGGCACCAGAGAATACGTTAACGCTCCAATTGGTAAAGCTTCTGCAAACATGTATAGCTTCTTATCAATGGCACAAGATGACCCTACGGTTCAAATCGTAGCAGATGCTCAAATGTGGTATGCCCAAGATAAATTACCTGCAGACCTAAAAGAACTACCAATCTTATCTGCTGCTGCACCGTTTAAGGCTGGTGGTCGTTACTCTGATAGTGATTCAGATCAATATGTACAAGTTGATAAAGGCGATTTAGCGATTAAAGATGCCGCTGACTTGTATTTGTATCCAAATACAATGGTAGCTCTGAAAATTACTGGTGCAGAACTGAAAGAATGGCTGGAATGTAGTGTAAACCAATTCAATCAAATTGATCCTTCAAAATCAGAAATTCAGCAACTGATCAATCGTGATGGTCACCCTACTTATAACTTTGATAGCATCGACGGTGTAACTTATAAAGTTGATGTGACTAAGCCAAGTAACTATGACCGCGATTGTGTAGTTCAAAATGTTGATGGTGGCAGCCAAAGAATCATCGATCTTGAATACAAAGATCAGCCAGTAGTAGCTGACCAAGAATTTGTTGTTATCACCAATAATTACCGTGGGTTTGGTGGTAAATTTGCTGGCACTGGTGAAGACCATATTGTTCATGATTTTGCTGTTGAAAACCGTCAAGTACTAACTGACTATATTAAAGAGAAATCTGAATTCGATCCTAAGACTGGTGAGTCAGCAAAAGAAATTAATACTGAAGCAAACTACAACTGGAACTTCAAAAACATTGAATCTTCTGTAGAGCTAAATATTACTTTTGAAACTCAAGATAGCGAGAAGGCACATAGCTTTGTTGAAGCTAATAAACAACGTGCAATGAAAAAACTTGAGATTGAAGACAGTGTTCCTGGTTTTGCGATTTACAGTATCGATATGACTCAAGAGTTAGAAGATTAAATAAAATAATAATCTCGTACCCTGCCAAGCCCTCTTGATTGAGGGCTTTTTCGTTTAAAAAAGCCATCCATTTATGCTTTAGCAAGACAATGTGAGACACCATGATTATTTTTACTCATCGCTTTTAAAACAGCATCAGCTTCTTTAGCAAGCGTTTGCATGTTGCTTAACATTGTTTTAAGTTGTTTCGCAGAAAAATGAACAGGTGAACTGGAATTCATCGATACAGAGTTTTCATTTTATACATCACTAAAATCACCGATATTTGTACCACTTGTACCTGCGGTAATCACTTTAGATTGCTTTCCTAGAAGTTGATCTAACTCATTCATAAAACTGGCCTTATCTTTTTTGTAGTGACCACCAGTTTTATTGTCTGCAGTTTTACCCATGCTTTAAATGTCTGAGCGGTTGCCAAACTGAGCATGGCCATTACTGTCATATCGATATGAGGTAAGCATTCACCAGAGGGGTATTGACAATCTCAAACTCCCGTTTATTGGCATTTATAACTACAAGCTTGCCATTGTTTTGTGACACAAGTACCACCCCGCAAGTAAGTTTCACTGTTTATTTGAAAAGTCAATACGGGGCTGGTCAATGGTTACGATATGAGCGCCAGCATTATTTTTTTACGAGATTAGGGTCATTGACATAAATCGCACTTGGTAGAGGTTTTGTTGTATAAATTGGGATAGAAGACATTTGAGACTCCTCCTAGTTAATTTTCTTCTATTTAAAGATACTTAATCGGTGAGTTCATTGCTTTTAGTTCTATATAACTTACCCCACAGTTAGTCTACCCACTAAAAAGCCCGCTATATCAGCAGGCTTAATTTCATGTGTTTTGAAAGGTACTACTTATTGATTTCTCAACGCTTCAATACGCTTTTCAAGTGGTGGGTGACTCATGAAGAACTCAGCGGCTGAGCGCTTACCATTAATACCAAGAGCTGACATTTGTGCTGGCATTGCATTACTTTCAGGTCCTTGACGTAAACGCTCTAATGCTGCGATCATTTTGTTTGCACCAACCAGTTTGGCTGCACCTGCATCCGCACGGTATTCGCGAATACGTGAAAAGTAATGAACAATAGTCGAGGCTAAAATACCAAGAATCATATCCAGAACAAATACGACAGCCATGTAGGCAAACACGCCCATACCTTCGCCCTCTTCATCATTGCTTGATACAAATGTATCAATTGCTCTTGCAATTGCGCGTGCCGCAAAGATAACAAAGGTATTCACTACACCCTGAATAAGCGTTAATGTGACCATATCACCATTGGCAACATGACTCACTTCATGAGCTAAAACGGCTTCAACTTCATCACGACTCATACCATGTAAAAGGCCTGTGCTTACCGCAACAAGTGAATTATTCTTACTCGGTCCAGTTGCAAAAGCATTTAATTCAGGAGAATGATAAACAGCAACTTCTGGCATTTTAATACCAGCTTGCTCTGCCTGACGAGCAACCGTTTCCACTAACCATTTTTCATCACTATCTCTCGGGTTAGTAATTACTTCACAACCCATTGTTTTTTTTGCCATCCATTTTGAAATTTTTAAGCTCACGAATGAACCACCAAATCCAATCAAGGCCGCAAACACTAACAAACCGCTCATTGTCGATGGGTTAACACCTAAAATCGACATAATTAACGATGCAACTAACAGTACAGCAATATTGGTTGCTATTAACAAAAACACACGCTTCATCGGGTACTCCTAAAGCAAAACCGTGTCAAATTCACATATCTAAGAAGACATAATATGTCTGTTTTTTGAGATTTCAAGGGTAAACCAGCAAATACCTTACTGATGGTTTAAATAACCACCAGTCACTACAACAAAATTGCGATATTACGCTATTCCGTTTTCAACAAGCTTTGATACACTGGATTCAATTAAAAATATTGGAAAATCAAATGTCAATCAATGCTCTACTTCTTAGCAGCTCGCGTGAAGGTTCAACTCCATACCTCAGCCACGCATTGCCGCTCATTAAACCATTTACCAAGACCGCTAAGAAATGGGTCTTCATCCCTTTTGCCGGTGTCAGTTTTAGTTACGATAAATACCTTGAAATTGTTGCTGCTGCTCTCTCTGACCTGAATATTGAGATCACCAGCATTCATCAACACAAAGACCCTAAAAAAGCCTTAATCGAGGCTGAAGGTGTAATGATTGGCGGCGGCAATACTTTCCACCTATTGCATGAGCTTTACAAATATGACTTAGTTTCTCTTTTAAAAGAGCGAGTTAATGACGGCATGCTTTACATTGGCTGGAGTGCGGGTTCTAACATTACTGGTAAAAGTATTCGAACAACTAATGATATGCCAATTATCGAACCTCCTTCTTTTGCTGCGTTAGGGATTCTGCCATTCCAGCTAAACCCGCATTACACTAATTACCAAGCTCCAGGTCATAATGGAGAAACCAGAGCTCAAAGATTACTCGAATTTACCAAGGTTGACCCTGAAACTCCTGTTGTAGGGATCCAAGAAGGATCAGCACTACTTCGTCAGGGAGATAAACTTACATTAGTTGGAGAGAAGGAAGCATTCTTATTCAGTGGCACTCAACAAGAAATCACCATTCCAATGAATAGCGATTTGTCACATCTGTTGTAATAAGACTTTTATATCTAGATAATCGGCGGCAGTTTTAGCCGCCGAACTTTTTAAATGTGGAACAAACCCTAAAAACGGAGACTTCATCATTAATTTCAGGCTTTCAAGGTTTTCACTTTGAACATCCATATTTTCGTCAACACCATTCGCCACCCAACCAGCAATCTTTAACCCATCATTAATAATTGCTTCTTGTGTGAGCATTGCATGGTTTAAACAGCCTAATTTCATTCCAACAACCAAAATTACTGGCCATTCCAGTTCAGAAATAACATCTGATAAAAACTCAGTGTCATTTAAAGGTAAACGCCAGCCACCAGCACCTTCAACTAAAGTAAAATCAGCATATTTCAACATATCTTGGTTGATATACTGCTTCACGACGTTTTTCGATAGTTCAAAACCAACTTGTTTTGCAGCAATATGGGGGGCTATAGCTGGCAAAAAACTAATTGGGTTTACAACTGAATACGGCAATTCTTTCGTTGAATGAGCCATCAAAGATAACGCATCACTGTTTCTTAAACCTTGCTCTGTCTGCACACATCCTGAGGCAATAGGTTTGAAACCGATAACCGTTTTAGCCTCACCAATTGCCTGATAATGTTCAGCAACCGCAGCTAAAAGGGCTGAGCTCACAAAGGTTTTACCGCTATCCGTATCAGTCCCTGACACGAAATAATGTTTAGGTTGAAAGGTTTTGATACTAGACATTGCAGTAAGAGACATAGCTACCCCAGTTTTTTGGCTTTAATTTGGACAATGTTATAGGTCAAAGGTAAACCTTTATCGGTTCTTAAAAGTTCAGCTTGTTCAACAAGCCGGAACCAGTGTTTTTTACCTTTTAAAGATTGATTTTGATGGTTCTGTTCTACAGCTTTAATGGCTGAAGCGCCAACACCTTTGATTGAATACAATAACGACTTTAAGTCATCAAAATAAATAATCTCACGACGAACTTGGCACTCAAGCTCGCTCCAGAAGTTATTTTCAAAAGCGGCCTGAAACTCACTAACCGTATTAAATTGATTAGCCTTCAGACCAAGTTTAGATAACTCAGGCAAACTATTAGCGGCTACCAGTGATATGGCTACTTCACCTTCGGGTTTAAGTATGCGATGAAGCTCAGCAGTCACGGCAGAAAAATCATCACACCATTGCAACGCTAAATTGGAAATCACGGAGTCAACGCTTTCACCCTGCAAAGGTAATTTAGCTGCGTCGCCATTTATCGCTTTATAGTCAGGAAAATTTGTCTGTAATTCTTTGAGCATACCTAGTGCAATATCTACACACACGACATTTTTTGCAGCAGTGTTGTAATGAGTACCTGGGCCAGCACCAAGATCCAAGATCTGACCAGAGAGCTCAATGGCATTTTTAAGCTTATTAGAACATCGATCCTGCAGCTCACTGTATTTTCGGTAATGTTTGGATGCTTTAGAGAAAGTATCGCCAATTACATTCGTGTCTCGATTAAACACTTTAATTTGCTGTAGACACCTTTCAGCCAGCATAATGACCTCCAGATTTACATAAATTGAGTTGTTCTAAGACATTTGAAAGAGCAGTAACACAGGACTCTATTTGCAACTGACTATGGGAAGCCGTAATCGTAATTCTCAGTCTATCCGTTCCTTTTGGTACGGTAGGTGTTCTAATTGCACCGCACCAAACACCATGCGATTTCAGTTCGTCGGCAACTTGCAAAGTAGATTTAGGATCACCAATTACAACACCTTGAATAGGTGTTTCTGAATCCATTAACTGAATACCTCTACTTTTCGCTAGTTCTCTGAACTGTTTAATATTGTTTTGAAGTTTATTATTGAGCTGCGTATCAGTACATACTTTTTTTACTGCGGCTAGTGCAATTGCCGCATTTAATGGCGATAACCCTGTTGAGTAAATATAATCTCTTGAATGATTAACTAAATAATCGATAAGCATCTGAGAACCTAAAACCGCAGCACCTTGGCAACCCAAAGCTTTACCAAAAGTCACTATTTGCACGTTTGCTATTTTTGAAGTCACCGCAGAATTTTGATTCAGCACACCAAACCCATGAGCATCATCAACTATCAAAGCAACGTCATATTTGTTACAAAGTTCGGATAGTTTACTAAGCGGTGCTTTATCTCCGTCCATACTAAAAACAGATTCTGTGATCAATGCAGTTACTTCAGAAGCACTGAGCCATTTTTCAACCTGGGCGATATGGTTGTGAACAAACCGCTTAAAACGGACAGCAGAGTGACGTAACCCATCAATGATTGAAGCGTGGACGAGTTTATCTGCGATAACATAATCATTCTCATCCAGAAGCCCCGTAATCAAACCATGATTTGCACTAAAGCCAGAGCTAAATAAAATAGCGGCTTCATGCCCTGTTACCTTACAAAGCTCTTGTTCAAGTTCCCTATGAATATCTTGATATCCAGTGACAATTGGGGACGCACCACTTCCAACAGCAAGCGTATGCGAAGCAGAACCCAATGCTTCGGCTTCATTATAGTGAGACGCTAATCCTAGATAATCATTACTGCTGAAATTGATGTATCGCTTGTTATCAACAGTAATGGTGCCATCAGAGCTTTGCTGGCTACACTCAACAACGTTACGCTGTCTGAGCAAAGATTGTTCAGCTAAAGATGCAAGCTTACTCTCAATTTTGTTGTGCAACAATTGAGGCATAAATTACAACGCACTCGCATCGTAAAACTGTGAAGTTGCTTTGCTGTGTTGAGCCGATGCTTTATCGATCATTTTCGATTCTTGTTCAATTTTAGCCGCAACACCTTGCTCAGGTTTTAGACCTAAACGTCTGAATAAACTCATATCATCATTTTCTTCAGGGTTTGGCGTAGTCAACAATTTACAACCATAGAAGATCGAATTTGCACCAGCAAAGAAACACATAGCTTGCAGTTCGTCAGTCATGTTTTCACGACCTGCTGATAAACGAACACGAGATTTCGGCATGATGATGCGAGCAACTGCAATGGTGCGGACAAATTCAATTGGGTCTAAGTCATCGATTTTCTCAAATGGTGTACCGGCCACTTTTACCAACATATTGATGGGTACAGATTCTGGGTGTTTCTCTAAATTAGCCAGTTGATGCAGTAATCCTGCTCTGTCTTTGGCCTCTTCACCCATCCCCACAATACCACCAGAGCAGACTTTCATACCTGATGCACGAACATTGCTTAAGGTATCAATACGGTTTTGGTATGTACGAGTGGTAATAACGTCACCATAATATTCTGGTGAAGTATCAAGATTGTGATTGTAATAATCTAAGCCTGCATCCGCAAGTTCACTGGCTTGATCTGGCGACAGCATACCTAAAGTCATGCATGTTTCCATGCCCATTGATTTAACCTCTCTGACCATTTTGGTCAGATAAGGCATATCACGCTCCTTTGGGTTACGCCAAGCGGCACCCATACAAAAGCGCGTTGCACCCGCCGATTGAGCACTTTTCGCTTCGGTTAAAACGGTTTCCATTGCAAGCAAACGTTCTTTTTCTAGGCCAGTATCGTAACGTGCACTTTGTGGGCAGTACTTACAATCTTCAGGGCAAGCACCTGTTTTGATCGATAACAGGCGACTGATTTGAACTTCATTTGGATCAAAATGTTCTCTATGAATCGTATGAGCTTTAAAAAGCAGGTCATTCATAGGAAGCTCGAATAACGCCTCAATTTCAGACTTTGTCCAGTCGTTACGGCATTGGAGCTGCGACATAATTTATCCTTTAATTTCAATAAAACTTTGGCTAGGATAGCCACACACAGAGCACTGTCAACGCCAACCAGTTTATTAGTTTTACAGGTGATTAAAATATGAGCATAAGTAAAGCATTGCAAGAAGATAGTTTAGATTATGCGTTCGATGAACAGCACATCTGGCATCCTTACACTTCAATGACACACCCTTTCCCGATGATAGGAATAAAGTCTGCCGATGGATGTGAACTCATTACTGAAGATGGAAAGCGCCTTGTTGATGGAACAAGCTCGTGGTGGTCATGTGTTCATGGTTACAATCACCCAGTTTTAATCTCTGCAATTGAAAAGCAACTTCACCAGCTTCCTCATGTTATGTTTGGTGGCATTACTCACGAACCCGCTATAGAACTCGCCAAAAAACTTGTAAAAATAACCTGCCCAGAACTGACAAAGGTCTTCCTCGCCGACTCAGGTTCTATTGCTGTAGAAGTGGCTATGAAAATGGCATTGCAATACTGGCAAGGCAAAAACAACCCAAACAAACAAAAGATTGCCACAATTAAGCGTGGGTATCACGGAGATACATTTGCAGCTATGAGTGTGTGTGATCCAGATAATGGTATGCACACGATGTTTGGTACATCCGTGGTTAAACAAGTTTTTGCGCCTTCTCCGACCTCTGCATTTGATGATTCAAATGTTGAATCAGATTTAGCAAATTTGAGAGCAACTTTTGAAACACATCATCACCAACTTGCTGCGTTTATTATTGAACCAATTATGCAAGGCGCTGGGGGCATGTATTTTTATAGTCCCGAGTACTTAAAAGGTGTTCGTGTATTGTGCGATGAATTCAATATTCTGTTAATTCTTGATGAAATAGCGACAGGTTTTGGACGCCTTGGGAAATTGTTCGCTTACGAGTTTGCCGATATTGCACCAGACTTAATGTGCATAGGCAAAGCGTTAACAGGTGGTTACATTAGCTTAGCTGCCACAATGTGTAGCGATAATGTTGCGCAAGGTATTTCAGATTCCCCCGCTGGCGTATTCATGCACGGGCCGACGTTTATGGGTAACCCTTTGGCCTGCGCCGCAGCAAATGCTAGCTTAGAGCTCATTGCAAAAAATGATTGGCAACAGCAAATTCCTGCTATTGAGATGCAAATGCAGCAAGAGCTTAAAGGAATTGAAAAACTAGACGCAGTGAACGACGTCAGAGTACTTGGAGCCGTTGCTGTTATCGAAATTGACCGCTCGCTAAATGCTGCTCAGTTACAGCCATTGTTTACTGAACAAGGCGTGTGGATTAGGGTGTTTGGTCATGTAATTTATATTATGCCACCTTATAGTATTTCATCACAGCAGCTTACTAAGCTCACTACTGCGATGAAATCTGTGGCGAAGTTTTTAAATCAATCAGAAAATCAAACCGAATCTACTTTTTTAAGTCACGGTTAAGCGAACTCTTCTTGCTCACTCAGAATCTGTTCAACTAATTTGGGAACAGATTCAGTGGCACAACCTTCATATTGTTTGTCAAAAGCCCCTGAATAGCATGGATTAAGGTTTACATCGATTGTTTTTGCGCCAAATGCTTTAGCTAATCGAACAAAACCAGCCGCAGGATAGACGGTTCCAGATGTGCCAATCGCAATAAACACATCGCATTCAGTTAATGCTCGTTCAATATGTCCCATTCCGAGTGGCATCTCGCCAAACCATACAATATGTGGTCTTAAACGATTCCCAGGAACACAGCAATGACATTTATTTTCAGCGGAAAAATCGCCTTGCATATAAAAACTTTGATGTGTGGCAGGACAGCGAGCTTTTCTCAATTCACCGTGCATGTGGAGTACTTGCTTGTGCCCGGCACGCTCATGAAGATCATCAACATTCTGAGTAATGAGGAACAAACGCCCTTCATGCTGTTGCTCTAGTTGAGCGATAGCAAAATGAGCAGCATTAGGTTCTGTATTTGAATAATCGAGCTGAGCCCGCCTTTCATTATAAAAGGCTTCGACTAACTCTGGGTTTCGATCGTAAGCTTCTGGTGTTGCAACTTCTTCGACAGCATGTTGCTCCCATAAGCCTTCTTGTGAGCGAAATGTCTTTAAGCCTGATGCAGCAGATATACCGGCACCAGTGAGTACTACGATATTGGCATTGCGGTAATTTTTCATGGCGTTCCTTCTTATCACCGTACAACCTTGGTGAAATATGTTGTTATCCTTAACGCTTAATGGCTCTAACTTTTGCATACTATCATGTTGTTAATATGACAAAAAACCTCATATAAAGTATGCTTAATCCGTTGAATTAGTAGTCAAATTATCAGTTTTGTTCAAAAAAACAACTGTTTTTACTTAACAAAGTTACTTTAAAGGTTTATGTTTTAATATTCTGTCTTTATAATAATTTTTTTACCATGGATGAACCGTAAGGTTCTGCAATCAAGAGATTAGCGATGACAGATGGAAATCAAGCACTAAAAAAAGCCGGCTTAAAAGTCACTCTACCACGAGTCAAAATCCTAGAGTTGATGCAAGAACCTGAATGCCAACATATCAGTGCAGAAGACTTATACAAACGTTTACTAGAAATCGGCGAAGAAATCGGTTTAGCAACTGTTTACAGGGTATTAAACCAATTCGATGATGCAGGCATTGTTACAAGACATCATTTTGAAAGTGGTAAAGCTGTATTTGAGCTTTCAACGCAACATCACCACGATCACTTAGTTTGCCTAAGCTGCGGTAAAGTTATCGAATTCACTGATGATGTCATTGAAAGGCGTCAAATCGAAATTGCAGAAAAACACAATATCAAACTGACCAACCACAGTTTATATCTCTATGGTCACAGCACTGGTGAAGAATGTAATCACGGTGACTAACTTATTTTTTGCGGTAATACAGCCAGCGTTAGCTGGCTTTTTTATTCATGTTTTCAATGTTCCGGTGATATACACTTACCGAGTACCCCATGAACATCGTTTTCTCTCTGAGTGTTAAACCTGACTTTTTGGCCACACTCTCAGAGCCTAAATTGCCCTCTAAGATCAGCGCAATCACTTCCTCAATGCCATATTTAGGTAATAGTGGCAAAATGGCATTCGCAGCTTCACTTGCGATTCCTTTTCCCCAATACTCAGGAAAATAGCGATAACCAATTTCAATTTCATTGAGCTCTTCAATAAATTTAGGCCCACAAAACCCAATGACTTTTTTATCTTGCTTGTGATAAACCGCCCAACGCCCGTATCCGTATCTCGCATAATTTTCGAGCACAACAGTATTAAAAAGATCCTCAGCTTGTTCCCGAGATTGAAACGGTTCAGTAGGTATATAAGTTAATATCTGAGGGTCTCGATTCATTTCAAATAGTGCATCAATATCTTGCTCATTAAACTCTCGAATAATGAGCCTTTCTGTCTCAATGATCATTATATTCCCTTCCATAGGGGTGAAAACTTAAAACCAAGTAGGTTATGTATTTGTTTTTAAATCAAAATAACACGAACAACCAAAAAGAGTAACTTAAAGCAGATAATATTGTTGAGATCACAACGGCATTGGCTGTTTTAGTTTCTTGCGCATCAAGCTCTTTTGCAACGAAAAAGGCATTCACGCCTACTGGCGCTGCCGCAAGTAATACGACCACTTGCAATGCGACATCAGATAGATCAAATACATATCTTCCAAGTGTGTAAACCATTGCAGGTAAGACAATGACTTTGATTACAGATAAAATGGATGCTTCTCTCAAACTCCCTTTCAACTGCAAATGAAATAAATTAGCCCCAAGAACAAAGATAGCCCCAGCGATTGCCGGCTCTGAAAGCAGTTTTACGCTTACCATTAAAATATCAGGAATGGGTAAGTGCAAGAGATTCACAATAAGCCCAATGGTCAGGCTTGAAATAACAGGGTTAATCAAAACCGTCTTAACTGTCTTCTTGATGGCTTTAATGTCTCCAGCTAACAGGTACGTCAGCGTGAACAACATAACACTATGAAATGTAATAATAATAAAGACTAAATCAACACTCGACTTACCAACTGCATAAATGACTATCGGAAGCCCTATGAGGATAGTGTTTGAATAGGTGGCAGTCAAAGCCATGACAGCAGCTTGTTTAAGGCTCTGTCGTTTACATCTATACGTGAAGGCAACTGCGACAAAAAGTAGTAGTGCTGAAATATAAAAACTTTGCATCACCGAAAGTGATTGCATCACATCAAGCTTGGCTGTTGCCATTCCACTGAAAAGCAAACAAGGGATACACAGATAAAAAATGAATTTTGAAATTGCAGCGATCTGCTCTTTAGAGAAAAAAGCTTTTCTTGACGAATAGTATCCAACAAATAACACCAGCAAAATGGGTGTAAGGACATTAAAAATAATCATGAATTCCAGCGATGTTTAAACATAAATCAGCTAAACAAAAAGGCAGACTACAAGCCTGCCCTTCATTAAAATCAGCCTACTTAAAATGGCTTGTTCTTTTCAGCTAAGCGATTGAATACTGCGTTCACTGACATAGAAACACCTTTAGCCAGTTTGTCAGATAGCTTTTTCTTTGTTTGGTACTGAACTTTATACACAGTACCTTTTTGAGCCAGCTTCATTAATAAGTCATCACTGGTACCGATTACATCTACTAACCCTAAATCAATAGCCTGTTGTCCATACCAGTGCTCACCCGTAGCCACTTTATCAAGCTCCAACTGTGGACGATACTTACTTACGAAGTCTTTGAACAATACGTGAGTTTCTTCAAGCTCTTCTTGGAACTTTTGACGACCTTCATCCGTGTTTTCACCGAACACCGTTAAAGTGCGTTTAAAGTCACCTGCCGTATGTTGTTCATAGTCAATATCATGCTTTTTCAGTAGACGACTAAAGTTAGGCAGCTGAGCGACAACACCAATAGAGCCAATGATCGAAAATGGTGCAGCATGAATTTCATCCGCCACACAAGCCATCATATAACCGCCACTTGCAGCGACTTTATCTACACACACTGTGAGCTTAACTCCAGCTTGGCGAATACGATCAAGTTGACTTGAAGCCAAGCCATACCCGTGCACCATTCCACCGCCACTCTCGACAGTAACCACAACCTCATCAGTTTTATCTGCTATAGCAAGAATAGCGGTTACTTCTTCTCTTAGAGAGCTCACTTCATGGGCATCAATACTTCCTTTAAAGTGAATAACAAAGGTTTTAGGCTCAGTCTTATCTTCAGCTTTTTCTTTCGCTTTCTTTTCTGCTTTTAACGATTTTTCGTAAGCTTTATATTCTTTTTTACTTAAGAATTCATGTTTTAAGTGATGTACAAGCTCTTTAAACTCTTCAGATAAGTTAGTTATCTTGAGTTCACCTCTTTCAGGCTTATGCTTTGCTGTCGATGTAACAACAATAATAATGGCAATTAAAGCCACAACTAATGTCACCGCTTTTGCGAAAAATAAACCATATTCAAATAAAAATTCCAAAAGAGCTCCGTAAATTATTTCAGTTAATAAATTAAAACGACAAATAAGGGTAATTTTGAAGAGGAAATGCCAAAAAGGCAATACAAAGAAAAAATGGCGTAAATACGCCATTTTTGTCTTTAAGCTTTCAATTGCTTATTCACTTGGGCAAGTTTGAATCAAACCGTCTTTTGCTGTTTCAATTTCAGGTTGACCTTTACCCGCAGACGAGGCAAAAACAGAAGCCATTGCCTGCATATCTTCTGTAACCAACACAGCAGTATCACTGTCTAAACCCGTTGCTGCTGAAGGGTCAATGAACGATGAATGTTGTCCTTTTAAGAATCTGACTGCACCAGAACCTTGCACTGGTGTACCAGCAACAGGTGACGCACACGGAATTCCTAATGCATCAATTAACGGTTCTGTACCTGCAATAGGGTAGCCTTGAAGTGGTAAAACCTCGCCTCCTCCGATTGGCAGTCCATTAAATCGATTAGGCAGAACTTGATCTGATGGATTTGAGCCACCTTGATCTTTATCACCAACAATTTCAACCAAATGAACAGACACATGTTTATTTACATCTTCAGAAGAATTTAAATCTTTAATGATAGTGGCAAAGTTTACAGGATCAATCGCATCAATTGCGGTTTGAACTGCAAACCCAAATGGAGGAATAAACTGTTGATATACTTTCCTAACAACTTGAGCATATCCTTGAGGGTTATCATTCGGATCGATTCCTTGGGCTTTAGCTGCGGCTTTAGCTTGTGCTTGGAAAATCGGAGTTTCCGTTATCGACTTAAACAAAGCTGGACCGAAGTTTGCCGAACCAGCAAAGGCTCCTGCTAAGGAGCCTGCAGGCGACATAAGAGACACACCTTTAATTTGGTATGGATTTTGAGCCACTGGCTGCCCACTAGCATCAACAAAGCCACTATTTGCTAAAGCGGTGAAACTAGTAGAAATCATTGCACCTAAACTCAAACCAGCAACGGTCACCTGATCGGTATTAAACACACCTTCTTTTAGCAAACCAGCGTCAGCTTTAGCATACCATTCTGGATTCGCTGTGAGTAAGTTCTTAGAGATTTCAGGAATTAATAGCCTTAATGCTATCTGATCCATTGCCGCTTGACGGAAGTTTGAACGAATGGTCAATGGGCTCTGAATCCTAACAAAGTTGAGTACATCACCTTTTGCATAAGTTGCTAGATTTAAACCCAAACGACCCAGTGAATCATCACCTTCTGTAGCTGTAACATCATACGGGCCAGAATCTGCAACTCTAAAAGAACGTTCACCATGTAGCGGCATATCAATTGATATAGTCGCTACAGGGGTTTTATCTTGAACTTGTAGTCCTTGTAACTTTAGGAGACCTGCTAAGGAAGCTGGGAAATTAGCTGCAAAAGTGCCTGCATAGGCTAAACTCGTTTGTCTTACTGTGCCTATACCATGCATACCAATAGATACTTGATACCCTGTATCAGGTATCTCATACCTTAAAGGATTATCTGGTTCTCCATTATCAATTGGGTTATTGATATCTCTAGGAATAGTAATTTGAACATCAACGGTTTCATAAACAGGCACTACTATTCCTTCTGCATTGAGTTTAGTTTGCAATGCAGGTAACGGATTATAACGAGTTAATAGCTTGTATGGGTCAACAGGAGAACCATCTGGTAGGGTAAAATGTCTACCAACCAATAAGCTTGGATTACTCAGTGCATCTTGTGGGTTTACCCCTTGATCGCTAGCTTGCTTTAAAAAATCAGCTTGAGGTAGCGTACCTGATTGAACAGCTGAAAGAACTGCTAATGGGCTATCTCCAGCAGCTTTCCAACGTCCGTCTATATCAAATGTTTTGCCATCTGCTTTTAAACACTTAGTAGAAGAACATGCGCTGTAGATTGGCAATTTAATTTTTGCATGGTACAACAAAGCATCGCTTAGTATTTGATATTGAATACTATCTTCAGAATCGGGCCCAAGATTTACAATATCAGCTGCACTTTTTTGCTTACCATTTTCGTCTAATACAGGCTCAACGTATTTCGGTGTGGTTCCGTCTAAGGTACCGAGTTGTACTAACTGAGGAGCATAAAGTCCAAACTTAGTGTCATCTCGATGACCATTTGGGAAACCCTGAGCATAATCAGCAGCCATTTTGGCCTTTGCTATATCCAACACATTAGAAATTGATTGTGTGGTAAACATACTTGAGTAAATCACCGTTTGAGGATCTACACCATTGTTTTCAAGGCCTTCGTCATAACTATGAACCGCCGCCTGCAAAGCTTGTTGATCCGGTGAAGGTAAACTTGCATCTGATTTTAGGACGTTAAATGTTGCTGAAGCAGCAATGGGTCTGTCATAAGTATCTAATACTTTATTGGTGATAGCGTATAAATAAGATTGGTTCTGCTTAAGAGGTTTTAAAGGAACAATAACAATCTGATTACCAACAACTTGCGTAGTAAAATCTACCCCATATTTTAGTTCTTGTTCTACTCGGCAAATTAACAGTGAATCATTTGGGTTTGTAGTTGCACACTGTTTGTCAAAAGCAAGTGGACCTCGCTTCTGAACCGCAAATAACCTTACTGTCCCATCTTGAGTGACAGATTGAGGCAGAATACCTAAATCTGTTACGGGATTCTGCTGACTATCATATTTAGGAAAGTTAACAGGGATCGTAATCGACTCTGTTGTAGACCAACCATCAAGCGCACCAATAGAAAAATTAGGATCCGTTAAGTTTTCCGGAGTTTTATCAGGAATACTTAAACTGCCGTCTTTTGTGCCACTAAATAAGATATCACTTGGTAATGGAATTGCCGTGTCTGTCGCACTTGGATCAGGCTGAAATGCTAAATGTGCTTGTGGGACTGTTGGCACTGCATCGTCTTTATGATCATTTGAACTTTTACCGCCACAAGCGGTCAGACCTAACGTCGACGCAATTACCACGCTCAATAAGAGTCTTTTCATCTTTTTTTCCTCAAATCTTGTTGGAACGATTTTGTTTTCCCCAAAAACAAGTCATAATACGTAAATGTAAATATTGTGACTGAATAGAACATTTAAATGTCCTTTTATGATCCACAACTTAACCTATAAATGTGATCTAAGCCATAAATTTGTGATTCATAATTAATCAAGGTTAGTCAATTATTAAGTCAACCGTTTAAAACGCTAGCATCCGTTTCCCTAAAGCGTACAATAGACGGGCATTTATAAAATTTGGAGGTAATAGCTCATGTTAGAGTTTGAAGCGGAAAAAAATTGCTTAGCAGGCAAAACGATTTTAGTTACTGGAGCAGGAGCAGGTATCGGTAAAGTCGCCGCTTTAAAATACGCAGAGTATGGGGCTACAGTAATTTTACTAGGCAAAACAGTAAAAAAGCTTGAAGCAACTTATGATGCTATCGAACAAGCAGGTTACCCAAAACCAGCCATTATCCCTCTCGATATGAAGGGTGCGACAGAGCAAAACTATAAAGATATGGCTGACACTATCGAGCAACAATTCAGTAAGCTTGATGGTTTACTCCATAACGCCAGTGTCCTTGGTGTGCTTGGTCCTTTCGAACACATTGATATCGATTCTTTGCAAGATATCATGAAGGTAAATGTCACCTCACAAGTTATGATGACTAAAGCACTACTGCCTGTTATTCGCAAAGCTGAATCGGCTTCGATTGCGTTTACTTCAAGTGGTGTAGGTCGTACAGGAAGAGCTTACTGGGGCCCTTACGCAATATCGAAATTCGCAACTGAAGGCATGATGGAAGTACTGGCTGACGAATGCGATGGTACTCAAGTTAGAGTTAATTCAATTAACCCAGGTGCTACACGTACGGAAATGCGTGCCAAGGCTTATCCTGGGGAAGACCCATTAACGCTAAAAACACCTGAAGATTTAATGCCAACTTATCTATATGTAATGGCTGATATTTCAGTTAATGTAAATGGTCAAAAATTAAACGCCCAATAAGCCATTATTATCAATAAAAGGAGCAATTAAGCTCCTTTTATTGATAATAATTAATCTATCGTTAATCTAGAATTAATCTCTTTTGCGCGTATTCTTAGCTTTTGATTTAGAAACAACTTTATTTTTTCTAACCGCTCTTCTGATTTTTGCACTTTTCACTTTATTACGTGATTGGCTGTGCTTATCAGTACCTAAGAAAGTACGATTCTCAAGTTCTAAACCTGCAAGTTGACGCAAATAGTTGACCTGTTCTAATGGCAACTCAACCCAACCGCCTCTTGGCAATGTTTTTGGTAATTCAACCATACCGTAACGAACACGAATAAGACGGCTGACTTGAACCTCTTGAGACTCCCATAAACGTCTAACTTCACGATTACGGCCTTCTTTAAGCGTTACATGCCACCAAGTATTAATGCCTTCACCACCTGCTGCTTTGATTTTGTCAAAACTAGCAAGACCATCTTCCAGCATGACGCCAGTACGAAGCTTTTGAATATTACCGTCTGTGACTTCACCAAAAGTTCTAACCGCATACTCACGTTCAACCTCGTTTGATGGATGCATCAAGCGGTTTGCTAAATCACCGTCAGAAGTAAACAGCAATAAACCAGAGGTATTAATATCTAATCGGCCTACCGCAACCCAACGTCCATCACGAACTTTTGGCAAACGGTCAAACACGGTTGGACGTCCTTCCGGATCTTTGCGACTACAAATTTCACCTTCAGGTTTATGATAAGCCAACACACGACAAACGACGTCTTCAGCGGACTTCAACGATACTAAACGACCATCAAGACGGACTTGGGCTTGAGCCTCGACTCTATCACCGATGGTTGCAATTTCTCCGTCTATACTAACTCGACCTGCAGCAATCCATGCCTCCATCTCACGACGGGAGCCATGACCTGCACGGGCCAAGACTTTCTGCAATTTTTCACTCATTAGTAGACTCTTTTATAGTTTCTAGCGTTGTTTGTGTATTACCAAACAATGCCTGTAATGCTTCAGGATCAGATAGTGGAGGTAACTCTGTCAAACTATTGAGTCCGAAATAACTTAAAAACGCCTTTGTTGTCACATAAAGCGCAGGTCTTCCAGGAACTTCTTTATGACCGATAACTTTAATCCAGTCTCTATCTGTAAGTGTTTTTATTATGTGACTACTCACAGCCACCCCTCTAACTAACTCGATATCCCCCCGAGTCACAGGTTGCTGATACGCAATAACCGATAATGTTTCAAGCGTTGCCCGAGAATATTTCGGTGCCTTTTCTTGCCATAGAGTCTGCAATAAAGGACTTAAAAATTCAGCAGTTTGAAATCGATAACCACCGGCGACATTCACTAACTGAATACCTCGCTCTTGATAATCAATTTCCAGTTCTTCGATAGTTTTCAGCACCGTCTGCCGTGATACATCATAATCTGCCAGAACAGATTCTTTCAATTGCGAGATGGATTGAGGCTTTCCTGCGATAAATAAGCTTGCTTCGATAAGTTGTTTCAATTGCAGAGCATTTATTTTCATCAATTAGCCTTAACATAAATGATTGAAAGTGGCTCGGCTTGTACTAACTCAACAAGCATTTCTTTCACTAGTTCCATTAGAGCAAGAAAACTCACAACAACACCCGCTTTTCCTTCTTCAACAGCAAATAACTCCTGAAACGGTGTGTAAGAATCTGCATTTAGTTTTTCTAAAATTTGCACCATGCGTTCTCGTGTCGAAAGCACTTCCTTCTGAACATGATGATGTTCATAGGCTTCAACACGTTGTAAAACAGCAGTAAACGCTTGGGCTAGTTCAGCCAGTGAAACATCAGGAGGTACAATTTCAGTTTTAGCCTCACCTGCTACACTCACTTGTCCAACATGAAAATCACGCTCTAATCGAGGTAAATTATCAATGTCAGCAGAAGCATTTTTAATTGTTTCATACGCTTTTAACTGACGAATCAACAATGCCCTTGGATCTTCCTCGCTATCACCTTCCAATTCAGGTTTAGGGAGCAACAACCGAGACTTGATTTCGGCCAATGTTGCCGCCATCACCAAATAATCAGCTGCAAGCTCTATTCGAGCATCTGTAAGCATTTCAATATATTCAAGATATTGAGAGGTTATTTGATGAATAGATAGATCCACAACATCTAACTTCTGTTTGCGGATCAAATATAAAAGAAGATCGAGAGGTCCTTCAAATGCTTCGAGAAATACTTCTAATGCTTCTGGCGGAATGTACAAATCCGCAGGAATATCACTGTAAGCCTGACCCCGAACAACTGCTAGCGGTAAACTTTGCTGAGCAACTTGCATTAGAGCCTTTCTCCTCTTCGAAATTCCAGCCGACGATTATAAACAAGTTCATTACTCAAAGATAGACGTATCGCCAGCACCTTCGCGGACGATATCAAAGCTTCCTTCAGACATATCAACCACTGTTGTTGGGTTTTCACCCAAATAGCCACCATGAATAATTAAGTCAACTTGATGCTCTAATAAATCGCGCACTTCTTCAGGATCTGATTCTGCGTATTCAGCATTCGGCATAACCAGACTGGTTGACATTAATGGTGCTTCCAGCTCTTCCAACAGTGCCAATGCAATAATGTTTTGAGGCACACGAATACCGATGGTCTTCTTTTTAGTTGATTGCAGTCTTTTAGGTACTTCTTTCGTCGCTTTAAAAATAAAAGTGTAAGGTCCAGGAGTACAAGATTTAAGTAGGCGGTATGCTTGGTTATCAACTCGAGCGTATGTCGCTAACTCTGATAAATCACGACACATCAATGAAAAATGATGATCGTGCTCAATTCTACGAATGCGAGTAATTTGAGTCATGGCATTTTTATCGCCAATCAAACAACCCAATGCATAACCCGAATCAGTGGGATATACGATAACACCACCCTGCTTCAAAATATTGACCGCTTGGCTGATTAGTCTCGCTTGAGGATTTTCCTCGTGAACATAAAAAAACTGGCTCATTGTAGGGGTTCTGCCTTAATTTCTTTTTTCCAATTCTGTGATTCCCAAACCCAGTTGACGCCTTTAGGTCTAAATAGATTCTTACCTAATTCGAGCCAGCCGCCGGGAAAATGAAAGTCGCTTCCTAATGAAGCGTAGAGCTCATTTTGATGACTTAAAGCAATCAAGTTACTGCGTTCATTAATAGACTGCTGTCCCAGCACGACTTCTATAGCGTCACCATTGGCTTCTTTAAATTCTCGAACCAACTTTTTCAACCATTTTGATGAAAACTTATAACCACTAGGATGTGCCAATACCGCTTGGCCACCAGCCTGATGGATAATAGCAACAGCTTCTGGAATACTTTTCCAATTATTCGGTACATAACCTGTTTTGCCTCGGGTCATGTATTTTTTGAAAACACTATTTCTACACTTAGCATAGTCATTTTTGACTAACCAGCTCGCATAATGACCTCGGCTTAGGGCGGCGCCATTAGCAAAAGACTTTGCACCTTCATAAGCTCCGATTACACCAGCCTTTTCGAGTCGTCGTCCAATTTCCGCGGCACGTTCTTCACGAAGTACTCTTTGTGTCTTTAAATACTCGTCTAGTTGTGGGTTTTCAATATCAACATTTAACCCAACGACGTGAATGTCGTGACTTTCCCATCGGCAAGAGATTTCTACACCATTAATCAGAGTTAAAGGTGTGTCTTTTTTATTATTGTATTCATGAGCCTCAAACAAGCCCTGAACGGTATCGTGATCGGTGATCGCCAACACATCAACATTTCTAGTTAATGCTCTATCAATAATTTCAGAAGGGGTAAGTTGTCCATCCGAAGCAGTTGTATGGCAATGGAGATCGATTAAAGTGGATTCTTCATTCATGTGAGTATTGTAACTGAATTAAAATTAAAAAGGGCAACTTCAGCTGATCCCAAAGATATATACCATTATGATACCTGAAGATGCTCGATTTCAGCGAGAATGCATTTTCAGGTATCATGGGTATAAGTAAACCAAAACAACGAATAGAGACTGTAGATAGAAAACAGCCCCAAATGATCTAAATTTCGATTATTCTTTTTACTGCCTTTCATCATTGATGTTTGTTTATAACTACTGCTTGACATTTTTACTAAACTGATGTCTTCTATATAGCAATATTTTTGAGTACAAATGGCTAATTAAATAAAAATGAAATTACGCAGCACATTCCAAAACATCAACTGGTGGTGGTACTTCCCTCTTTCGCGGGTGGTGTGAAGCTATGTACTCAAAATAAAATGAGACAGATTCAACAAAAAAGCCCGCATGATGCGGGCTTTTTTGTTGCCTGAAAAGAATTCATTAGTTAGCAAGTCTAGGGTCTGCTTATCTTTCAGGATTAAATTTTGTGCTATTTGAGCATTTATCTGTTCAAGGCGTGAGCAGTGAAGCTTAGTCATCTAAGTGAGCTGGGCACAACACAGAACAATGAATGCTCAATAGCATCGAAGACAGCGTAAATTGGTCATTTCTACTACGTTAGAGCTTGATTATTTGGAATAACCAAATTATCGCTGCAAAAACAATCACGAAAGATAAACAGACCCTAATTGATATTAAAAATCAAACGGCGTAGGAAGAAAGGTAATGGGACAAATATCAGCAGTATCAACTTCGAAAACGAGTATTCGTTATTTCGATGATCCGCTCAGTCTTTATCGAAAGCTAACTCAAAACAGCCAACATACTATGCTGCTTGAGTCTGCCGAAGTTGAAAGTAAAGATCATTTACAGAGCATTTTAATTACTCACAGCGCATTACAAATTCAATGTGCAAGTAACCAACTCACTTTCACAGCCCTGACAAAAAATGGTAAAGCACTGTTTAACACCATTGAACTGTATTTTACTAACGAGCAAGTTGATACCAGTGAAAACACCGTGGTTGTAACCCTGTCAAAGCCTTCAGAGCTTCTTGATGAAGACGAAAAGCTTATGACGACCTCAACACTGGACGGATTAAGAGCGCTCGTTTCTACCTTAAAAGATACTGAAAACAATCAACCCATCTTCTTAGGTGGTGTTATGGCTTTCGACTTAATCGAAACCGTTGAGCCATTGCCGAAAGTGAAAGAAGGTGAAAATGATTGTCCAGACTATTTATTCTATGTTGCCGAAACCTTAATCAATATCGACCACACCTCAAATACAGCAACGTTAACATCGTATCAATTTGATTCAGAGATCGAGACACAATCCTTATTAGCCAAACAATCGATTGATATTATTGAACTAGCTGAAATAACAGAATTCAAAAAGCAACCATTCAACCCAGTAGATGCTGAAGTATCAGTCAATATCTCTGATGACGATTACAAATCCAAAGTTGTGGATCTTAAAGAGCACATCATCGCTGGCGATATCTTTCAAGTCGTTCCATCTCGCTGTTTTAGTTTACCTTGCCCAAACACGATTGGTGCATACCGTAAACTAAAAGAAACCAACCCTAGCCCTTACATGTTTTATTTCAATGGTCCTGATTTCACTTTATTCGGTGCTTCACCAGAAAGCGCATTGAAATATGATGCAACAACCAACCAAGTTGAGATTTACCCCATTGCTGGAACTCGTAAACGTGGCAAAAAAGCCAATGGGGAAATCGACCAAGATTTAGATGGTCGCATTGAGCTTGAATTTCGCTTAGATAAAAAAGAACTTTCAGAGCACTTAATGCTCGTCGACTTAGCCCGTAACGATGTGGCACGTATCAGCCAAAGTGGTACTCGCAAAGTGGCTGAATTATTAAAAGTAGATCGTTATTCTCATGTGATGCACCTTGTCAGTCGAGTAACAGGCCAATTGCGTGAACCACTTGATGCACTCCACGCTTATCAAGCATGCATGAATATGGGCACATTAACAGGCGCACCTAAAGTGCGTGCCGCACAATTACTGCGTGAAGCAGAAGGTGAACGCAGAGGCAGCTACGGCGGTGCCGTTGGTTACATTAATTCAAAAGGCGATATGGATACCTGCATTGTCATCCGCTCGGCCTACGTGAAAAACGGGGTTGCTCACATTCAAGCAGGTGCTGGTGTCGTGTTTGACTCTGACCCACAAGCTGAAGCCGACGAAACTCGTCACAAGTCACAAGCGGTTATTTCTGCAATCAAATTAGGAGGCGGACAATGAAACTGTACCTTTTAGATAACTTCGACTCCTTTACTTATAACTTGGTCGACCAATTTCGCAGCTTGGACTTTGAAGTCGTCATTTATCGCAACAATATTGATGCAACGTTTTTAGCCGATAAACTATTGTCGGAAGACAACACGGCATTAGTGCTATCTCCAGGTCCTGGGGCACCGCATCAAGCAGGTTGTATGATGGAATTAATTTCATTGGTAGCAGGCCAAGTACCGATTCTTGGAATTTGTTTAGGCCATCAAGCTTTGGTTGAGCATTATGGTGGTACAGTTGACCGTGCTCCTACTGTTGTACATGGCAAGGCCAGTCCAATTTCACATACAAAACATCGTATTTTTGGTCAATTACCGTCACCGTTACCAGTGGGACGCTATCACAGCTTAGTGGCAACTGAAGTACCAGAAGAATTAGACGTTGTGGCAATTACAGACTCATTACCTATGGCTGTTGTTCATAAACAGCACAAATCAGTGGGCTTTCAATTTCATCCAGAATCAATATTGACCACACTCGGCAGTGAACTCTTGATCCAATCAATTCGTTACCTAACAGATAGCTCTGACCTTGAGGATCAAAATCATGCCTGAGCAATTACAACAACTCTTTGAAAAAATCTATCAAGGCATTTCACTCACACGAGACGAAATGAGCCAAATTTTTTCAGCCATCATTTCAGGCCAAATTGATGAAGTTTCTCTTGCAGGAATGCTAACAGCACTTAAAGTCAAAGGTGAAACGGTTGCTGAAATCTGCGGTGCAGCCGATGCATCCCTAGCAGTAGCTAAACCATTTCCATATCGAAGTACTGATTTTGGTAACAGTGGCATCGTCGATTTAGTCGGTACTGGCGGTGACGGCTTCAACACCATTAATATTTCAACCACTTCAACGTTTGTTGCCGCAGCAGCGGGTTGTAAAGTGGCAAAACATGGTAGCCGCAGCGTATCGAGTAAATCAGGCGCATCTGATGTGTTATCTCATTTAGGCGTAGACTTAACAATGGCGCCAGCATTAGCCAGTCAAAGTCTCGCAGAGAATGGCATCTGCTTCTTATTCGCACCACACTACCACAGTGGTTTCAAACATGCAGTACCTGTAAGACAAGCACTGAAAACTCGAACTATTTTTAATATTTTAGGGCCATTGGTTAACCCTGCT
Source organism: Parashewanella hymeniacidonis (assembly GCF_016900895.1). Classification (GTDB taxonomy): domain Bacteria; phylum Pseudomonadota; class Gammaproteobacteria; order Enterobacterales; family Shewanellaceae; genus Parashewanella; species Parashewanella hymeniacidonis. Next base: position 4,474 of record NZ_JAFEUN010000002.1, on the reverse strand, counting down.
AGGCCATCATTCATGTTACTCGGCGTCTATTCTCCAAAATTAGTACAACCCATAGCCTCTGTTTTGAAAGAAATGGGCGTTAAACGCGCACTTGTTGTTCATGGCAGTGGCATGGATGAAATTGCGGTACATGGTGACACTCAAATCACAGAGCTGAAAGAAGGTGAACTCCGCCATTACACTCTGTCCCCTGCTGATTTTGGGATCAGCACCCATTCAGCAGACGACTTAGTTGGTGGCACCCCTGCCGACAATGCTGAAGCGACCCGCAACATTTTGTCAGGACAAGGTAAACCCGCTCATATCGATGCGGTTGCCGTTAATGCTGGCGCCGCCATTTATTTAAGCGGCTTAGCGGATTCACTAAAAGTAGCGACTTCGATAGCGAAAGAAATCATGAACTCAGGTAAAGGGTTAGAAAAATTTAAACAACTTGCAGCAATTGGAGAGGTGAAGTAAATGCAAGATATTTTAAAGCGCATTGTTGCAACTAAAGACGAACATATTGCTCAGTTAAAAGAACGTTTTCCAGAAACGGGCTTAAACCCGAAAGTTTCGAAAAGAAGTTTGTACCAAACACTAAAGCAACCTAATGCTAGTTTTATTCTTGAATGCAAAAAAGCCAGCCCATCAAAGGGCTTAATCCGTGAAGACTTTGATTTAGGCGCTATCTCCAGTGTTTATCGCAAATACGCCTCAGCGGTTTCAGTATTAACGGATGAGCAATTTTTTCAAGGTAGTTTTGAATACCTAGCTCGTGTAAGAAGCTTGGTCGATCAACCCGTTTTGTGTAAAGATTTTTTTGTCGATGAATATCAAATTAAGCTGGCAGCTCATCAAGGCGCAGATGCGATTTTATTGATGCTATCTGTACTTTCAGATAAGGAGTATCAAACACTGTCAGCAAAGGCTACTGAGTATCAACTCGATATTCTTACTGAAGTATCAAACGATGAAGAATTGAATAGAGCCATTGAGCTAAATGCACAAATTATTGGTATTAATAATCGTAATTTGCGAGATTTGACAACTGATTTAGCAACGTCAGAAAAATTAGCACCTCGTATTCCAAGAGACCGAGTCGTGATCAGCGAGTCTGGCATCTACACAAATCAACAAGTAAAGCGTTTAGCACCAATTGTTAATGGTTTCTTAGTGGGCAGCTCATTAATGGCCGAAGCGGATATAGACCTTGCCTGCCGTACATTGATTTTTGGTAATACCAAAGTGTGTGGTATCACTCGAATTGAAGACAGCTCAGCAGTTGCGAATGCAGGTGCGAGCTATGCGGGCTTAATCTTCACACCTAAATCTCCAAGGTGCATTGGCGCTCAGCAAGCGAAAAATATTACAGAGCATCACAAGCTATCTCACTTAGGTTTGCGTTTTGTTGGTGTGTTTGCCGATCAAAACATTGAAGAGATCTCATCGTTAGCCAAAGACCTCGATTTATTTGCGGTTCAGCTTCACGGTAGCGAAACTGAAGACTACATTGACCAGCTTAAACAAGCACTCCAAGCGTTAGGTTCAGACACTGTCATTTGGAAAGCTGTTGCCGTAAGCACAGACAACAATGATGTCGCCCCAGCTCCTTCGAATGCTGACCGAGTATTATTCGATTCAAAATCGAGCGTTAATTTTGGTGGCACCGGTCAGTCTTTCGATTGGCAACGCCAATTAGAGAACAAAACAGCATCATGGCTTGCAGGTGGACTGTCACCTGAAAATGCAGAACAAGCGATGAAACAAAATTTTTACGGATTGGATTTTAACTCTGGCTTAGAAATCAGCCCTGGCGTGAAAGACAAAATCAAAATCCAACAAGTATTTAAAGCATTAAGAAATTACTAAGGCAAAACAATGTCACAGTTTAAGTTAAACCCGTATTTTGGTGAGTTCGGCGGTGCTTTCGTGCCACAAACACTCATGCCAGCACTCAAGCAAATGGAACAAGCGTTCATTGATGCGACAAACGATCCTGAATTTCAAAAAGAGTTCATCGATTTATTACAGAACTATGCAGGACGCCCTACTGCATTAACGCTGACCAAAAATTTCAGTCCAAACCCATTAGTTAAAATTTACCTAAAACGTGAAGATTTACTGCACGGTGGCGCCCATAAAACTAACCAAGTGTTGGGACAAGCATTATTAGCAAAACGCATGGGCAAAAATGAAATCATTGCTGAAACTGGTGCCGGACAACACGGTGTGGCAACTGCCCTAGCCTGTGCCCTGCTTGGCATGAAATGCCGTGTTTACATGGGTGCAAAAGATGTTGAACGTCAATCACCAAACGTATTTCGCATGAAGCTGATGGGCGCAGCAGTCATTCCAGTAACATCAGGGGCAGCAACCTTAAAAGATGCCTGTAACGAAGCCATGCGTGACTTCACAGGTAATTACGATTCTGCACACTATTTACTTGGCACAGCGGCTGGTCCTCACCCATACCCAACCATTGTGCGTGAATTCCAAAAAATGATTGGTGAAGAAACTAAACAGCAATTAAAAGAACGTGAAGGACGCCTACCCGACGCTGTTATCGCCTGTATTGGTGGAGGCTCAAATGCTATTGGTATGTTCACCGACTTTATTGATGAAAAAGACGTGCAATTAATTGGTGTTGAACCAGCAGGAAAAGGCATCGACACTCATCAACATGGTGCACCGCTTACTGAAGGTAAAACCGGTATTTTCTTCGGTATGAAGTCACCACTTATGCAAGATAAACATGGTCAAATAGAAGAGTCATACTCTATCTCTGCGGGGTTAGACTTCCCGTCGGTTGGGCCACAGCATGCTCACTTACATACTTCTGGCCGAGGTACTTATGTATCCATCACCGATGACGAAGCACTTGAAGCCTTCCAACTTCTTGCCCGCTCTGAGGGGATTATTCCTGCATTGGAATCATCTCACGCATTAGCTTACGCACATAAAATGGCGAAAGAAGCGACTGAGGAAGCATTGCTTGTGGTCAACTTATCAGGCCGTGGTGACAAAGACATTTTCTCTGTTTCTGAAATCTTAAATGGAGAGGCATAATAAATGACCATTTCAACACGCTATCATGATGCTTTTTCACGTTTAGCTGCAAAAAAGCAAGCCGCCTTTGTGCCATTCGTTACGGTTGGCGATCCCGATCTTAAGCAATCAAAAGCCATCATCAAAACACTTATTGATAATGGTGCTGACGCATTAGAACTGGGTTTGCCATTTTCTGATCCGCTGGCTGACGGCCCAGTAATTCAAGGTGCGAACCTTCGAGCTTTGAATGCTGGCGTAACGCCTGATGCTTGTTTTCAGTTAATTTCTGAAGTTCGAGCAGAATATCCAGATACGCCAATCGGTCTATTACTTTATGCCAACTTGGTTTACAGCAATGGCATTGATACTTTCTATCAAAAAGCCAAGGCCGCTGGTGTTGATTCAGTGTTAATCGCCGATGTTCCAGTTGAAGAATCTGCGCCATTTAGAACCAGTGCAAAGCTTCATGGAATTGCGCCCATTTTTATTGCGCCACCAAATGGTACTGAAGAAACTCTGGCGAAAGTGAGTGAATACGGCGAAGGTTATACTTATTTATTATCTCGTGCTGGCGTGACTGGCACAGAGAATAAAGCAGGCACACCACTTGACCATATTCTAAAATCGTTAAAAGAACATAATGCCCCACCAGCGGTATTGGGGTTTGGTATTTCTCAACCTGATCAAGTTCGCAGCGCAGTTGCATCTGGTGTTGCTGGCGTAATTTCTGGTTCAGCGACGGTGAAGTTGATTGAGAAAAATCTTGATAATAATGAGGCGATGTTGAAGAATTTAGCTGAGTTTGTGTTTGAGATGAAAGCTGCAACTCAAAAGTGATTTTGTGAAGTCATCAGGTTTAGGCCTGATGACTCTTTTATTAAAATGTGACGATAATTCAAAATCACAAGGAAATATTATGCTAATAAATGAAGTGAACAATTAGACGAGTTTTAAGTTTTTTTGCCAGATATTAAGTGAACCATTTGTGTACTGCCCAGAATCAAGGTTTAGAATACTATCAGCAACAGCTGACAAACTAACTGAGCTCAGAGTACAGCCAAATGGTAATTTTCTGTATTGTTCGGAACCCATCAAACTTGGGTAACAAATTAAGAGGATAAATCTGAGGAGAAAAGCTTTATTTTTGAGATAATAAGTCGACCAAGACAACTATCAAAATAAAATGGCGATTCTAAACAAAACACCTCTCAACTCCTCAGACAAGCATGATCTTCTCTTAAAAACGCTTTCATGCCAAGCTCATGGTGACATTTCTTTATTAGCTGAAGAGTTTAATGTCTCTCGTAAAGCGGTTTACACCGCTAAAGCTTGTGCGAACAAGGCCATCCAACAAGTTGTTATCCCTGATAACACCCCCGATGTTATTACCACCGCCCATGTTGATGCCGCACACCTTCGTCGTGCAATTGTCGCCCTCTCAATA
>NZ_JAFEUN010000199.1 GCF_016900895.1 Parashewanella hymeniacidonis | reverse complement strand
AGTGAACACCCCGTTATTTAAGGAATAACATTGCTTAACTTGCTTTTGAAGTTTGTTATCAAGTCGAATGATTAATTGGAGAGTGGTAAAGTTAATCACAAATTCCTCCTCACGAACCTCACGGTCTTCAGCAGAAATTTTCCGGTAGCCCTTGTAGTGACACCCTTTTATCGTCTTCCTAATTGTTGTTATGGCTTGGGTTGAGGTTTTTAGCCCTTCCCTATGAAAGTAATGTTTACACACGCTCATCAATTCCGTGCTTATAGAGTGATTAACTGTTATGGCGTTAAAGAATGCTTTTAACGCGCTTGCGGACGGCAGACCTTTTTGGCCGCACATACTGGCCACCGCCTTCAGCTTTGTCAGGCACAAGCGGCGGGTCGCACCTTTTAAATGCTCATCTTTGAAGAATATTTTCATTGCCGCTGGCGTGGGCAGACCTTTTTGGTAGCACATACTGGCCACCGCAGCCAGCTTTGTCTTGCACAAGCGGACGTTATCACCTTTTAAATACTCAGCAGTGAAGAATGCTTTCATTGCCGCTGGCGTGGGTAGACCTTTTAGGCAGCACATACTGGCCACCGCCTTCAGCTTTGTCAGGCACAAGCGGTCGTCCTCACCTTTTAAATACTCAGCAGTGAAGAATGTGTTCAGCGCCTCTGCCGTGGGCAGACTTTTTCGGCGGCACATACTGGCCACCGCAGCCAGCTTTGTCTTGCATAAGCGGCCGTTATCACCTTTTAAATACTCAGCAGTGAAGAATGCCTCCAGTGCAGTTGATGTGGGCAGACCTTTTTGGCGGCACATACTGGCCACCGCATTCAGCCTTGTCAGGCACAAGTTACGTCCATCTTTCAGATGATTATCGTTGAAGAATGTGTTCATTGCCGCTGGCGTGGGCAGACCTTTTTGGCGGCACATACTGGCCACCGCCTTCAGCCTTGTCAGGCACAAGTTACGTCCATCTTTCAGATGATTATCGTTGAAGAATGTGTTCAGCGCCACTGGCGTGGGCAGACCTTTTTCGCAGCACATACTGGCCACCGCATTCAGCCTTGTCAGGCACAAGTTACGTCCATCTTTCAGATGATTATCGTTGAAGAATGTGTTCATTGCCTCTGCCATGGGCAGACCTTTTCGGCCACACATACTGGCCACCGCCTTCAGCTTTGTCAGGCACAAGTTACGTCCATCTTTCAGATTATTATCGTTGAAGAATGCCTCCAGTGCCGTTGGTGTGGGCAGACCTTTTAGGCAGCACATACTGGCCACCGCCTTCAGCTTTGTCAGGCACAAGCGGTCGTCCTCACCTTTTAAATACTCAGCAGTGAAGAATGTGTTCAGCGCCTCTGCCATGGGCAGACCTTTTTTGCAGCACATACTGGCCACCGCCTTCAGCTTTGTCAGGCACAAGCGGCCGTTTTCATCTTTTAAATGCTCATCTTTGAAGAACATTTCCATTGCATCTGCCGTGGGCAGACCTTTTTGACAGCACATACTGGCCACCGCAGCCAGCTTCGTCTTGCATAAACGGCCGTTTTCATCTTTTAAATGCTCAGCAGTGAAGAATGCTTTCATTGCCGCTGGCGTGGGCAGACCTTTTTGGCAGCACATACTGGCCACCGCCTTCAGCTTTGTCAGGCACAAGCGGCCGTTTTCATCTTTTAAATGCTCATCTTTGAAGAATGTGTTCAGCGCCTCTGCCATGGGCAGACCTTTTTTGCGGCACATACTGACCACCGCAGCCAACTTTGTCTTGCATAAGCGGCCGTTTTCATCTTTTAAATGCTCATCTTTGAATAATGTGTTCAGCGCCGCTGGCGTGGGCAGACCTTTTTGGCGGCACATCGACATAACGTACGATAATTGAGGATGTTTAGCTATACACTCAATATCATTGTCGGATAGGTTTGCAAAGGCTGTTATTGCGCCTTTATTATTTTTAAATAGACCTTCAAACGCCGTCAGCTTTACCTTGCCAGTTGTTATAAATGTTATAGCCTTCTCGATGGTTTCAGGTTCTCGTTGGTCAGGAAGTTGAGTAAATAAAGGTTTGAGTTCTTTTTTAAGCTTTTCTGTATCTAAAACCAATTTATCTCGCTTGCTATTCTGCCGCTTTTCCTGGGAGCTAGGGGGAGCTCCTGCCTCTGAAGTCAGTTTCGCTCGCTTGGTCTTCTGCCGATTTTTCTGGGAGCTAGGGGGGACTCTTGGTCTTTTGTGTCCCCGCTTCAAAACGTCACCTTGTGATGCATCATGAAAGCACTCGTATGAAGCTGGGGACTCACTCGATTTCACCGTAAAAGTCTTGTCGTTGGTGTTAATCGAGTCGCTTGGGGAAACCATGGGTGATGGAGAATACTTCTGGGCGCTCTGAGCTAAAGTGCGGTCAAGTGAGTGCATAAATTTCTCCTGATTACCCACAAAGCCCAGTCATCTTTAAGAGCTTTTTAGGCAAAAGTGGCATTCTTACTGCTCTGTAGATGAATCTCGGCAGTATATCTTCTAGCTGAAACCTTGGTTTGAGTGTTTTTTAGGCTGCAAAGATGCGACAGAACCGATTTTTAAGCTGAGAAGGCATTTATGCCAAGGCTCAGCCTGCTATAACTCCTGAAAAAGTCAAGAGCGTTAACGATTTTTAACTCGTTTTTTAGCATTGTTTGCCTGTATTTTAAAAATACTGGCTCTTCCAAATCTCAATGAATTCTATGGCATCGAAAGTTCTATCCATTATGAATGGTTTCGGTTATCCGTCTGTGGATAACGGGGTGTGCTACGGACTTGCGGTTATGGCTGCGCAGGCGGTGATAAGATTTGATGGGGCAACGTATAACGCCAGAATCAAGAAGCTTCCTAACGGTGAGGAAGACGACCTTAAGGCTTTTTTTGAAGGTGTGGTCGTTTATTCAGGCAACGTCTTAAGCGCTTCACAATATGTTGCATTAGGTTTACCACTTCACCAAAATATTCCTGCACCTGCAAAGTTGTTATCATTTACACAAGCTGAAAAAGATACCCTTCATGATGAGCGCAAAAAGTGCAGACCTTGCGTGGCTGAGGCTTTTTTATGCTCTTTCAATCGAAAATCACTGACCTGCTGCCTTAACGAGATGCGTTCCCATGACGTGCCATTCTCATTGGTTATTACTTATATCAATCATGCGGTTCAAATTGGGTTTGATGGTTCAAGCTGGCTGTCCGTGAGTCACGATAATACTCTGTATGAGGCAGCTATAACGAGTAAACTTTTACTTAACATTACAGATGAAAAGTACGCTCATGATGGGTTGTGGCTTGCCAATATTAATATTGTCTTCGGAAAAGGTCGTCCTATTTCAGATTTCTCCGCATGCTTTCGTGAATTACGTCTGACCGATAATAATTTTTTAAAGTTATCAGATTCTCAAAAAAAAAGGTGTGTGCATCTAGCGCTGCAAAATGGTCATCATGATACGGTGACTGCGTTTATGAAGGTGCTGGCGGAGTTACTGAAGGAAGGGAAGTTATCAGAAGATAAGTTCATAGCGCTGGCAGCAGCGAAAGGTGGCAATGAAACAGCAGGGTTATTTCTGGCGTTGCAAAACGGTCGTAATGAAGTGGTAACGGCATTTATGACGGTGTTGGCCGAGTTGTTGAGAGAAAAATCTTTGTCGGAAGATGCATTCAAGGAGCTGGCAGCGGCGAAAAGTGGTAACGAAACATTTGGGTTATTTATGGCGCAGGAATGCCATTATCATAAGACGGTAAATGCATTCATGAGCGTGTTGGACTCGTTAGGTAGA
>NZ_JAFEUN010000198.1 GCF_016900895.1 Parashewanella hymeniacidonis | reverse complement strand
TCTAAAACAGATTCTATTAGTGAAGTCATGAGCAGCAGCTTTGTGAAGGTTGTATTTGCAAATTATATTTTCACAAACTCTGCTCGTGATTTCGAATTATTCAAAAAACTGTCCGAAGTATTGTTTTGATGGAGGCGATTAATTTGCCTTCATCTCTTCAAAGTCTTTAATCGGTTTTATTTCAACTTCAGTTTGTGCTGCTTTTTCATCTAGCATTTCAAACTCATCATTTGATGGTTTCTTCATTTTTGAGATACGATCCGACAAAGTTGTATAACCTAATGCCTGAGCATATTCTTCTGGCGTTTGATTGGCATTGTTTAAGTGCTGTTCACTTTCAATCATGATAACCGTTTCTAATAAGTCTAGTTTGTTGTTATCTATCATCCAATGAACAACTGTTTGCCCTTTACTGTTGCATTGTAAGATGTCTATCCTTTTACTAATAAGCCAAGAAGCAAATTCTTTCTGATCGAAATTTAATGCGAGCATTAAATGAGTAAAACTACCAAGGCAACCGCGTGAGAGTTTAAGTTTTGTTCACTTCGGTTAACCCTGCCTTCAAAACGGCGCAAATACTAGTAAATAAGATGTCAAAAAGGGAGTAAGTAACTTTTGAAGCTTGGCGCTCATCATCTAGCTTACCGAAAATTTGAAAAAATAATTCTAAGTTCATGATGTACTTCCGCAAAAGGAAGTATAAGGTCATAAACTGAGATCTCGGTCAAATTTAAGTTGCTAGCTGCTTAAAAACATTCGCTATTTTGCCCTGTATAGGTACCGTGCTAAGTTGAAGAGCGCTACTGTATTGTAATTCTGGTACTTGTATTTTTAATAATTCATTCACAATTTCTATTGCGTTACTGTCATAAGTAAAAGTTACAGCAGGCTCACCCATGAAGTTTTATCCATTGATAAGCAAGTATTAGCACAAAAAACTGGCAATAAGTTTCGTTTTGAATATAATTTAACTTTCGTTTCGTAAGATATTAAGTTTCGTTAGTGAATAGACGTAATACACAACAACGCCGTCATGCCATTGTAACGATGATCAACGAGTTGGGAGAAGTGCAGGTCGATGCCCTTTCTACTCAGTTTTCAACATCAGAAGTGACCATTCGTAAAGACTTGGCTGAACTTGAAAAAAATGGTTTGTTGTTGCGTCGCTATGGTGGTGCCATTGCATTGCCGTCAGAACTCACTACCACTGAAACCCCTTCACAACTCAAACAAGCGATTGCCGATAAAGCAGCGAGTTTGATTCGCGATCATAATCGCATCATCATCGACAGTGGCAGCACCACTAAAGGCATGATCTCAAACCTGAACTATAAAACTGGACTGATCGTGATGACCAACTCGCTTAAGTTGGCCAATGCTATTCACGAGCTTGAAAATGAGCCAACACTATTGATGACTGGTGGCACGTGGGATCCGCATTCAGGCTCTTTTCAAGGGCAAATGGCCGAGCATGTGTTGAGATCTTACGACTTCGATCAACTTTTTATCGGTGCTGATGGCATAGATTTACAACGAGGCACCACCACGTTTAATGAGCTAACAGGCTTAAGCAAAGTCATGGCGGAAGTATCTCGGCAAGTCATTGTGGTGATGGAGTCTGAAAAGCTCGGTCGCCGTATTCCAAATTTAGAACTTAGCTGGAGTACCGTTGATATTTTGGTGACCGATAGCAACATCGCAACAGAAGCGGTGCAACAAATTGAACAACAAGGGGTGCAGGTATTAACCGCATCGTTTGATTAAATTTTATATTTTGAAAAATACAGTATTTAGGAAAAAATTATGTGTGGAATCGTAGGTGCAGTAGCACAACGTGACGTAGCGGACATTTTAGTAGAAGGGCTTCGCCGTCTAGAATACCGTGGTTATGATTCAGCAGGTGTTGCCATTATTGATGGTGAAAATTTAGGAAGAACACGCCGCCTTGGTAAAGTACAAGAGTTATCAGATGCATTAGTTGATGTGCCGCTTGCTGGTGGCACTGGGATTGCACACACACGTTGGGCAACCCATGGTGAACCGAGTGAGCGTAATGCTCACCCGCATATCTCCCAAGATGATATTGCGGTAGTGCATAACGGTATTATTGAAAATCACAATGAATTGCGCAGTATGCTTAAAGCGCATGGTTATGAATTTTTATCGGATACTGATACTGAAGTAATTTGTCACTTAGTACACCATGAACTTAAATCTCAGGACTCGTTGTTAACCGCTGTGCAAACAGCGGTTAAGCAGTTAGAAGGCGCATACGGTACTGTAGTGATTGATCGTCGTGATAACTCTCGCATGGTAGTGGCTCGCTCTGGGAGCCCACTGGTCATTGGCTATGGTATTGGCGAAAACTTTGTGGCTTCTGATCAGCTAGCCCTTCTACCAGTAACTCGCACGTTTGCATTTTTAGAAGAAGGTGATGTTGCTGAAGTCACTCGCACAGAGGTAAATATTTATGATGTAGATGGTAACGCCGTTGAGCGTGAAGCCAAAGAATCGGAAGTGACTCATGATGCCGGGGATAAAGGTGAATATCGTCATTACATGCTTAAAGAGATCTATGAGCAGCCACAAGCGTTAGCACGTACCATTGAAGGCCGCATTGCCAATCAAGAAGTCTTAGCATCAGCCTTTGGTGACAGTGCAGAAGAATTATTAAAAGACATCAAGCACGTACAAATCATTGCCTGTGGTACCAGTTACCATGCAGGTATGGCAGCACGTTACTGGCTAGAAGATTGGGCGGGTGTATCGTGTAATGTAGAGATTGCTTCAGAATTCCGCTACCGTAAATCTCACCTATTCCCAAATAGCCTGCTAGTGACTATCTCGCAATCAGGCGAAACCGCAGATACGTTAGCGGCACTGCGTCTTGCGAAAGAAATGGGTTACAAAGCGACGATGACGATTTGTAATGCACCAGGCTCGTCGATGGTGCGTGAATCGGATATGGCGTACATGATGAAAGCGGGCGTTGAAATCGGCGTTGCTTCAACCAAAGCCTTTACGGTTCAGCTTGCAGGTCTAATGATGTTGACGGCAGTACTGGGTAAGTACAACGCAATGTCAGCGGATATGCAGGCGCAAATTAGTCAAAGCTTGTTGTCACTGCCTGCAAAAGTTGAGCAAGCATTGAGCCTTGATAATGACATTGCAGCACTTGCGGAAGATTTTGCCGATAAGCATCATTCATTATTCTTAGGTCGTGGCGATCAATATCCAATCGCTATGGAAGGGGCGCTTAAATTAAAAGAGATCTCTTACATTCACGCCGAAGCTTATGCTTCTGGCGAGCTAAAACATGGCCCATTGGCACTGATTGATGCCGATATGCCAGTAATCGTAGTAGCGCCAAACAACGAACTACTAGAAAAGTTACACTCAAACGTCGAAGAAGTGCGTGCTCGTGGCGGTTTGATGTATGTGTTTGCTGATAAGAATGCCAAATTTGAGTCTGACAACACCATGAAAGTGATCCCTGTGCCGCATTGTGATGACTTTATGGCGCCGCTGATTTACACCATTCCACTGCAATTATTGTCTTATCATGTGGCATTAATTAAAGGTACGGATGTGGATCAGCCTCGAAATTTGGCCAAATCGGTTACGGTCGAATAATCCGTTAAGCATATTTTTAAGTAAATGTAGTGAGATAATAAAGATCCATACTGGGCAATAAAGATAATTAGGCTCCCCACTCTTAGCTAGGTGATGTATTTTATACACTCACCGCTATTCTGGAGTCTGATATGAAAAGTACCATTATTGGTGTTGATTTAGCCAAAAAAGTAATTCAA
>NZ_JAFEUN010000197.1 GCF_016900895.1 Parashewanella hymeniacidonis | reverse complement strand
TATTGTGTGTCAGAACTAATAAGTACTATGAAATTGCTCCTTTCGCACTATATATTTAAGCTATCACACTGATAATTAATGATCTTTTAATAATATTCGTCGATCTAAAGGATCTACACCCATACCATTCGTACCAATTTAACTATGTCATAAAGTGCGAAATTGTTTTTGCCATTACTGCGTTGCAATTCCTCGCCATAGCTACGGCTATGACTTGTCATTACGCCTTGTACTGACTTTAAAATTTCACCCTAGTGAACATATCTAATTAGTGTGAATGGTATAACACATCAAAGAAAAACACTTACATGTCAAAAACAGCAATAAAACCAGTGAATAAATTAGATAAAATGAAACGTATGTAAAATACCAATTGAGTTAAATTGCTAATGATAATAACTTGCAAACACACTTATTAGGTATACAATTTATAACCGTTAAAGTCATAAAGTGTACACTCATGAGTAAATCAGACGCCTTAATTTCAGAAATTGCTAAGTCGGTAAAGTCAGGCGGATGTGTCTTTGATACTGCTGAACTGGCATACATGTTAGGTGAAACGGTATCGAGTCATTTTCGAAAATTTCTATCTAGCTGTGTCAAAAAAGGGGTGCTTGAGCGTGTGGTTCAAGGGGTTTATATCAGTACGATAACACCACCAGATTCAATTAGCATTCTCATTGAAATAGCCAAAAAATTACGGCCGAATGTTTTTAGCTACATCAGCTTAGAAAGCCAGTTAAGCCATACAGGTGATATTTCTCAAATTGTAATGGATAGGCTAACGATTGTGACTAAGGGCCGCAAAGGCATTTTCGAAACACTCTATGGCACCATAGAATTCACTCATACAAAGAAAAAGCTGACACAACTTGAAGAACGGGTTTATTTCGATGATGAAATAAAGATGTTTCGAGCGTCAGTAGAATTAGCTATAGCAGATCTAAAAGCTTGTGGCCGTAATTTACAAATGTTGGATAACTGATTATGTTGAAAAAGTATATTTCACAAGTACTTGCCAATAAGCCTGAGCTTGCTGGTGTTGTGCCTGTGATTGAAAAAGAATTGTTGCATCACGACATCATGCGGGTATTGCTAGAGCAGGGTGCATTGCAGAAACTGATTTTTACTGGCGGTACGTCATTAAGACTTTGCTATAACAGTTCAAGGCTGTCAGAAGATTTAGACTTTAATGCAGGACTGGATTTTAAACCTGAGCAATTTGATGGCTTAGAGTTCGAAATACAGCAGTTTTTAACACGTAAATATGAAGTTGATGTGTTTGTGAATAAGCCAAGCGAGGCATCACAAGGGAATACTTCATCATGGAAAATAAGCATTGAGCGAGAGTCTGGTCGCCCTGATATCCCACGGCAGAAAATGCATATTGATGTGTGTGCAATACCGTCATTTGGTGTGCAAAAACGACCACTGATCAACCATTATGGTATTGATGTTCCTACTCAAGGGTATCTCGTCCCAGTTCAATCGCTTGAAGAGATCATGGCTGATAAGTTCGTTGCGTTAGCTTACCGTTCAAGAAGGATAAAACCGAGAGATATATGGGATATCGTGTGGCTAAAACAGCAAGGAATTAATAGCTTTCATGAGTTAACGTTACAAAAATTAACGGCAAGAGAAAAATCGGTAGATGATTTTAAGTCGAGACTAGAGACTCAAGTCCAGCGGTTAACCTCAGACAGCGAGGTTAAAGCTGATTTTAACCAAGAAATGAGCCGCTTCATTCCTGCTCAGATCAAAGCCAGAACCTTAGAAAACCCTGATTATTGGCCTTATCTGCAAACGGAAATTACCGAACAAGGTGATCAACTCATTAAAAAACTAGGGCGTTCTAGTCAGCAATTTAATTTCGATATGAGTTTATAACCGAGTTAAAGGCATGAGATTGTTTCAGTACATTAAACTCGAAACAATCTTGCCTTCAATTTTCGTTGATTTACGATCAATCGGGTATTTTTCATCGTCATCAAAGTAATAAGTTTTTCCATCTGGCAGCTGTCTTAATACCTATTACTTCGATGTAGATAAGCGATTAATAATTAATGTAGATGATTTCTAGGTTTGTTACTTTTGCACTAACAAACAGCATTCGTCCAATGTAATTAGGGTAGCTATGAGGGATCCTGATATCCCAAATATCTTAAAATATGCGAAAATATCGCAAAATATCTTGAGAAATTTGATTTCAGAAATCAAAGAAAAACACTTACATGTCAAAAACTTTAATTAAATCAATAAATAGGCGATTCAGCATTGACCCTATGCTGGATTGGACGGATTTAAGCTGAAAACCCCGTTATAGCTGGATTGATAAATTTCAGGGTTGCTATAGGGTTCCTGACCTCCGAGAAAAAATTTTCAGGGTAGCTGAAAAATGCTGGCAAAAATTAAAGGTACTTCATCAAGTTGGACTAAATGGAGAGAGCAACGTTAATTTTGGTGTGGATATTGTTGAAAGTTAAATAAGCAATATTCTTGAGCTACCCTCAGCTACCCTGAATAATTATCTATAATCAAAAGAAAACTTGATTTATGTTCAGTTTTGTATAATGTTCAATATTAATGAACGTCGTCAAAAAGTGAACATCATGAATGAGATTCAGTTAATAACTACAGCCGTAGATATATTGAATGAGAAGACGAATCTCAATGCTCAGTACATTGAAAATGCTCGATATGAAATTGATGCGGTTGATGGGCAACTTAAATTGCCTCAGCTAAATATACCTCTGCAGATTGAATGTAAAAAAAAACTCCAGAATCCAAGCACACTCCAAAATGTCGTAAATAGATTTTTGGATACTGAGAAGCCTTTTCTGCTCGTTACGGAATACGTCACTCCAACTTTAGCTCAAACTCTAAAACAGTTAGGTTTGCAATATTTTGATACTGTTGGCAATGCTTACATCAAGCAGTTTCCAGTACATATAGATATTCAGGGCAACAAGCCCAATAAAGTTGATAAAACTGAAATGCTTGCTAAACAAATCGGAAAAGCTTTTCAACCTAAAGGCATGAAGATTATATTCATGTTACTTACCAAGCCTGAGTTACTGAATGAACCAATGAGAACCATTGCTGCTGAAGCTGAAGTTGCGTTGGGAACCGTCAAGCAGGTTTTGGATGATTTGACTTACCAAGGTTTTATTGTTCAAAAGGGTAAACAAAAAAAAGTCTTGATTGAGCGGACTCGACTAATGGAAAAGTGGCTAGACGCTTATCCTGAAAATTTTGAGGCAAAGCAGGTGCAGGAAGTCTTTGCTACAGATGATATTCAAAATATAACGGACTTAAACTTAGGAGCTTATCGATGTGCTTTGGGCGGTGAAATCGCAGCTGAATTTTATGATCACTATTTAAAAGCCAAAGACATATTGGTTTATGTTCCAGCTATACAAAAACGAGATTTTTTAAAAGTGGCAAGATTGAAGAAAAGTGGGGTAGACACAATCGTAAAGCATAAAGTTACATTGGTTGAACCTATGCTGAATATTGAAAAGTTGACAGGAGATAAAGAGGAATTGGCACACCCACTACTGGTCTATGCTCAATTGATGGCAACTAACGCTCCAAGAAACATTGATGCAGCAAGGAGATTATATGAACAACAACTCGCTTAATATCAACGGGAAATTGCCAAAAGGTTTGGTTGAGCTATACCAAAAAGTGAGTGAACAAGCCAACAAGCTTGATATTCCATTTGGCTCATATCGTAATTCAAACTGCTCTGATAAACTTGCTTGAGCGTTTGCCTTTGAGATTCTTTTCAAAATGGAAATTTTCAGCATAGTTAACCTGATTAGCAACAAGAAATGCTACGAAA
>NZ_JAFEUN010000196.1 GCF_016900895.1 Parashewanella hymeniacidonis | reverse complement strand
GTAGTGAAATTGATGCAAAATCTAAGAAATCTTGCTTTTGGGGTACGGCTCTGAATTTTGCGTAAATCAGATGCCGTACATTTTAACTCTTGAAATGGATTTTTTCAGAACCGACTATTTAACGTTATAGAGTTTAGCGATATTCGGTTCATTTTTATTTTCATTTTCAAGTGTACGTTGGTCAACGGGTAATAAATCTAATACCACAACATCACGTTTTGTTCGCAGTAGTTCATACGTCCTGTGAGTTATCAGCCCTGTAGAAAAGTGTTGTTTTGAACAGGTTGAAATACATTTTTTACACCCGTTTGCTTTATGCTTTCAACCGTTAAAGGAGAGCTATTATCTGTCGCCGCTGGGTTGTGGGCATAAGCGGCGGCAGAGGAGTGTAAGTTCGGACAGCTCAGTGATCTTTGGATTGACATAACTCATAAGCTCAGCACATAAATGTAGTCATTATCACCTTGCTAAGCTTAATCTGTACTTAATCGAAGATAGTTTCCCAAATGGATTCTAAATGTTTTGCGATATTAAAGGCCATTAATGGTGGAACTGCATTGCCAATGACTTTATAAGCCCCTGATGCAGATAAAGAGTAATCATGATTCTTCTTGGTAAATACAAATTCATATTCATCTGGAAAGCTTTGAATACGAGCACATTCACGAACCGTTAAGCGACGTTCAATTAAGCCTTGAGCTAACTCGTTACGATTTTTACCACCGTATTCAGCGCGTAAGCGTCGGTACTCAATATTACCATGATGTTCGGCACGAATTGTTGGGGCAAGCCCTTCTTGGTTAACCTCTGTTTGCCCCTGTGTCCCTTTACAATATTTTGCTTTTGAATACTTTGCTTGTGCAGGATCTAAAGTGGTTTCAGGCTCCTTTAGGTTTGATAGCACTTGCTTTGATTTTGTAAAGTGATGTTGGAGTCCAGTAGGTTCTGCTGAGTGAGTTTTTGGCGGGTAAACATCAATCTCACCGACTTCAATCCGAGCAATGATCCCAGGCTTTAAGAATGCTTTATTTAAACCGATAAAAATAATTCGTTCACGATTTTGAGCGACACCGTAATTTGCTGCAGTAAGTACTTTTGCTGGTACGACTAGATAGCCAGAACCTACAGTTCTAAAGTCTTCTTCGATGATGCGCTTTGCATCGCCAAGTGAAATCAAACCTTTTACATTCTCTGCGACAAATACTTTAGGATTTGTGATTTCAATAACTTGGCGCATCCATAAATATAAACTGCCGCGTGACTCTTCACTGGAAACCTCACCGTCAATTTTATTATTGTGGTTTTTATGAGACTGAAATCCACCTCGCTTTCCTGCCACGCTGAAATCTTGGCATGGGAAGCCACCTGTGACGACGTCAACATTTTCAGGAAATACGTACTCACCCGCTTGATGACGCTTAACTAATTCGACAATGCTGGTGGTGTGAAAAATGTGTTCAACATCTTTACCTTGGCTTTTAAAAAACGTTTTCCATGCAGCTTCAGCATAAGGAAGTATATCGTTGGCGAAAACGGTTTCGAAGCTGTTTTTATTTAGCTTTACACGATGTTCATCAAGGGAGGTATACCATTCGTTTGGGTGCATATCCCAATTAATACAGGCGCTAGGAACAGTGAAGTTGCCCTCAAAGCCTAAGTCCATGCCGCCACAGCCACTAAATAAAGAAAGTAATTTTTTACTGTTACTCATGTAAGTTTTTATTATTCCTAATGATGCTCTATGCCAATGGTGATACGGTTAATCAGTTTCGGCTTAATATTGCAGGACAGTTTATCATTGCTTTGGATTTGTTGACTGACTTTTTCAAGCCAGATTTTTATGCGGTTATCAATGTTGTCTACTTCCCAGTACTCCTCGATCAGCTCAGGTGCAATACCTAAAATTGCTTGCCGAATTTGACTTAGACTCTGTTTTTCTAGAATACGTTTGAAGTATTTAGGCAATTCGTCGCTATCAAAAGCAAACTTGCCACCCGCTGAGAACGTATCTCGGAGTGAAGTATGCACAATCCCTTTTTTAGCCACCAAGTATAGCGCTAACTTTTCATACTTCTGAGTACTACTAGACAGTACTTCTGGGAATAATGCGTAAAGCTCAATGACTAAATGTTCTTTCTCAATTTTGTTGAGACTTGAAAAGTGACGAATAGCTTGTGGACCAAGCTGCTTAACATCAAAGTCAGCACTTTCATCATCACTTATCCACCAAAGCTCAGCATTGGCACCAGCCTTATTTTTCATATACTGACGGATCAACCCAAATGGATTTTTGGCCTGTTGCAGTTGTTTATAACTGATGTTTGCTTTGTCGAAAAAAGATTGCTCGACATCTAAATTGATTGCATAACGTGGCTTATGAGTGATGACGACGTCAGAGATACACGCTTCGATTGGCTTATATCGATATTGAATCTCGTTAGGGTTCGAAAAGTTAGCAAAAAAGAGATAAATGCACTCGACGTCTTTCACTCGAGTGGATTCGAAAATACTCCCGCCTAGGGTTGACCAACCTTGGCTTTTGGATGTTTTTACTTCTATGCCCAACTTCTCACAATGAGTGTGGATAACAATGTCTGGAAAACGGTGTCCAGAAACCAATTCAACTTGTATAACGTTATTGATGCACTGTTGCTCGATAACGAGCGCTAATGCGTCTACTAACAGTGGTTCAAAGGCGGCTCCTTGATTTTCGAATAAGTGCTCATTTGATTGTGCTTTGAGTGCATCAGCAGTCAAACTTAGTAAAATATTTAGATTATTCTTGGTTAAATGCATAAAATTGAATTGGCTTACTTAGGTGAGTTACTTGTTACTACTGAATGCCGTTAAAGTAAATAATGACGATAAAAAAATGATGTATGCAGCAGAAACCATTATACTCTCAAGCTTTATTTTAACGATGAGTAATACCTAAATACATGGCTGTTCTTGATATTCTTACTGCTCCCGACGTGCGATTAAAACAAGTTGCAAAGCCCGTTTCAGATGTGAAGCAGGTTCAAACATTAATTGATGATCTACTTGATACCATGTACTCCACTGATGATGGTATTGGGCTTGCAGCAACACAAGTCGGTTCTGAGTTCGCTGTCGTGGTTATTGATATTTCTGATGAGCGCAACGACCCATTAGTGTTGATTAACCCTAAGGTTACTGCTGGCTCAGATAAAGCAAAAGGGCAAGAAGGTTGTTTATCAGTACCTGATTATTATGCAGAAGTGGAACGGTTTACTTCAGTGACGGTTGAAGCTTTAGATCGTGATGGGAAGGAAGTAACTATTAGCAGTGATGAGTTTTTAGCTATCGTCATGCAACACGAAATAGACCATCTTCATGGCAACTTATTCATCGATTATTTATCTTCATTGAAACAGCAAATGGCAATGAAAAAGGTAAAAAAATACGTTAAGTTATTAGCTAACCAAAAGTAGCTTAACGAATTTATCAATCATGGAAGAATTTCACATTAGCCGTATTCATACTCCCCAAGGTATTTATAGAGTAAGCGGCTACTTATCACTGATTTCAAATAAAGTTGAAGCCACTTCACTTGAGGTGATGGGAACGGATGGCTGGGTTCAATTAGCCATCGAACGCTCTCAGCCGTTAATATCAGAATTAACGCCCATTCTTCTATCACATTTCCGTGACGATTCAGTATAAAAACTCGCACATTTACATCATCAAACTGTCATCGACAATCTTATTTATAATCATTAAATAAACACTGCTCATAGCAAGGTCGAGCAGCTTTTCTCGTTCAAATTGATGTAATGTTTCATTAGCCTTTTGATGAGAATGTCTTGGGATCAGCTGTTTTGTTAATTATTCAAGAAAGTCATCACTTCACGTTGTTGTCCATGCAATGTTACTTAAGGTTGCAGAGTTTGATTATTTTACTGTGAACTGAAGGTTTGAATAGGAAATTAATATGAGAAACGGAACCCATCAAACTTGGGTAACAAATTAAGAGGATAAATCTGAGGAGAAAAGCTTTATTTTTGAGATAATAAGTCGACCAAGACAACTATCAAAATAAAATGGCGATTCTAAACAAAACAC
>NZ_JAFEUN010000195.1 GCF_016900895.1 Parashewanella hymeniacidonis | reverse complement strand
GATACCATCAAGGCTACAAGACAGATTTCTTGATAAATAAGCCGAATATATGACAGCAATGAACCCTGTTTTTTCAAAAACTAATGCCTTGTAAATAGGGGAGAGTCCATATATGGGTATATAATAAGAAAGCAAAAGGAACCGATCACGGTGGAATTAAAATCTTTGTTGCAGAAAATCATGATTTTGGAGATAAATCCGCAATAGCTAATTGCATCCCGAAATAGCAAAAAGCCGCTCGATTGAGCGGCTTTTCTAAATGATGGCGGAGGAGCAGGGATTTGAACCCTGGAACGGGATAAACCGTTGCCGGTTTTCAAGACCGGTGCATTCGACCACTCTGCCACCCCTCCGAACGCCGATAAAGATACTGATTTCCTTGATTGTTGTAAAGCGCTATATCAAAAAACTTTGTTTAACTGAGCATTCTTCAAACAAAATCATTCAAAGTTGGTAATCCTTTAACCACTGCGTTGATTATTCAAACAAAAGTTACTATTGTTTATATCGTTGAAAATAATTCATAGCAGGGAATTGCGCTAATGTTATCTGAATCTACCCTCAGCCTTATTGATCTTGTTGCTAAACTTGGCAGTTTTACTGCTGCAGCTAATCATCTAAATAAAGTACCATCCGCAGTCAGTTATTCAATAAAGCAAGCTGAGGATGATTTAGGAACCAAGTTATTCATTAGACATCATCGTAGCGTTACTTTAACGCCAGCGGGTGAACATTTTATTAGTCACGCCAGAAAACTGCTAAAACAAATTCAAGACGTTAAATCGTCTACTCAACGTATTGCCAATAATTGGCAACCAACACTTTCTATTACTTTTGATACTCTAATTAGAGCTGATAAAATCAGCGTATTAATTGCGGATTTTTACAAAGAGTTCGATGATGTCGAGCTTGCGGTCCGAATGGGAGTATTCAATGGTGTTTGGGAAAGTTTAACTTCAGGTGAAAGTGATTTAGCTATAGGTTCTACTGCAGCCATTCCTAATGGTGGGTATTATAAGTTTAGAGATATGGGAGAGGTTAAGTGGACCTTCTGTGTAAGTGCAAAACACCCTCTTGCAGCCATCGATAGACCATTGACGAATGAATCATTAGCAGAGTTCCCTGTCGTATGCGTTGAAGATACCGCTAAAGACACACCTAAAAGAGATTTATGGCGCTTACCTAACCAAAGGCGCATTATTGTTCCAGATTGGATCAGAGCGATTAATTGTGTTGGCACAGGTTTAGGCATTGGCTTTTTCCCTAGACATCTCGTGGAAATGTTTATCCAAGCTGGCCGTTTAAAAGAAAAAAGTCTGGAGCAGCCACTTCTTTCGGAGGCTTGTTGCATTGCTTGGCGTAATGATAAACCCTCTGATGCGTTGCAATGGTTACTGGATTATCTTGGAGAAACAGAGCAACTGCATAAACAATGGCTATCATGAGCAATATGAATCTATGAAGTAACATAAAAAATTAATCATTTATAGAATAAATGTGAGCTAAAATGTTAAAGTAACGACCAATTATGAACTAATTAGACACTTTCCAGTCTAAGTTGATAAACCGTTTCGTTATCAGAAGGAAAATGAAATGAATCAAAACACGATTTATTCGAATGACGCTAGCACGCTAGTTGTTAATAAAATGATTCGCAACACTTATATGTTGCTTTCAATGACGTTGGCTTTCTCAGCTGTCTGTGCCGCAATTGCAACCATGATCGGTATCGGTCGCTGGGCTTCCATCGGCATGTCGATTGGTGCATTTGTGTTACTTTTCGTCACGCTAAAGAAGGCTGAAGGTGCTTCTGGTATCTTCTGGGTATTCGCATTTACTGGTCTTCAAGGTGCATCTTTAGGCTACATTCTTAACCACTATTTACAGTTTGCTAATGGTCCATCATTGATCATGCAAGCATTAGGCTTAACCTCTATCATTTTCGTATCACTGTCTGGTTATGCATTGACGACTAAGAAAGACTTCTCGTTCATGAGAGGCTTTTTAATTGCTGGTTTAGTGGTCATGATTGGTGTAATGCTGATCAACATCTTCGTCGGTAGCGGAATGCTATTCATGGCAATGAACGCTGGTATCGCATTATTAATGACAGGCTTCATCTTATATGACACAAGCCGAATCGTGAATGGTGGTGAAACCAACTACATTCGTGCGACCGTTTCATTGTATTTAGACTTCATCAACTTGTTCATCAGTCTTTTGAACCTGTTAGGTTTAGCCAACGACGACTAAATTTTATAGGTTGTTATCGCAACCCTATAAACTAAAAGCTATAATGGCCCGATTACTCGGGTCATTTTTGTTTATATTGTGAAATTCCTAATTCAGGTTACCTGCCCTGCCTACGGTTCAAGTACCGCTTTTCGTGCGCTCAAATTTACCGAGACCGTTTTAAAAGCAGGTCACTGCGTATCAAAAATTTTCTTTTATCAAGATGGCGTTAGCCATGCTAATGAGCTTATTTGTCCAGCATCTGATGAATTTAATGTAAACAAAAGCTGGCAAGTATTAGCTCGTAAATATGACATTGAACTGATTTGTTGTGTATCCGCTGCACTTCGACGTGGTGTTGTCGCAGAAATTGAGGCGCAAGAAGAAGGTTTAACCCAATACAATGTTTCTGAGCCTTTTGTTATGGCAGGTATTGGTGAGTTGGTGACAGGTCTTGAGAAAGCCGACAAAGTGGTGACCTTTTGATGAAGCAATTAACCATTATTTTCAGAAGCAGCCCAGCATACAATTGCAAAGGCCGTGAAGCGTTAGATTTAGCGATGCTCAGCGCCAGCTTTGATCAACACGTAAAACTTATCTTTCTTGATGAAGGTGTATTTAATCTACTTAAGGGTCAATCTCCTGAATTGTTGGGTGGCAAGGATTATCTGTCTACTTTAAAAGCGTTACCGCTTTATGATATCGACGATGTTTATGTTTGTGAACATTCGTTGAGCGTAAACTTGCTGGAAAAAAATGAGCTATTCATTGATTGCATATTAGTGACCCAGCAACGTATCCGCACACTCATTAATGAAGCTGATGAGGTTTTAATATTCTAATGAACTTACATCTTATTCAAACCTCGCTAGTACGAGATAACGCCCTAGCCCTTTGCCTAGAGTATAAATCGGATGATGACACCATCGTACTCGCTGGAGAGGCTATAACAGGCTTATTAAAGCAAGATTATGAGCATGTATTGAAAGAGCATTCCATCAAAGTGTTATTGGAGGATGCTGAGTCACTGAACCTATCATCCAAAATTCAGCATTTTGAAAAAATCAGCTACGAGCAATTTGTAGAGTTAACAGTTACACATAAAAAGGTTATTACTTGGTGAGCAGGATTATTTACAACGACCAGCAGATTGAGACAGATAAACAAGGTTATTTGTTAGATTTCAAATTATGGAATAAAGACATCGCCCAGCTGATTGCAGAGGCTGATAAGGTTGAGTTAACCGACGCCCATTGGGAAGTCATCAATTTTGTCCGCGAGTTTTATTTAGAGTATAAAACCAGCCCTGCGATTCGCGCTTTGGTTAAAGCAATTAAACTTTCTATGGGTGAAGAGAAAGGCAATTCGAAGTATCTTTATAAGTTGTTTCCTGAAGGGCCAGCTAAGCAGGCCACTAAGATTGCGGGTTTGCCGAAACCAGCTCGATGTATTTAGTTTCTTATCGTTGAAACTTTTATCCTCTTGAGATTAAAACTTCTTCGAAGTTTATAACGTCGTGGGTTTTCAACTCTTCAGTTTCATCAGAGATTAGGTCACACTCGCGAAAGCGGGTGTCCAGCGCCTTTTTGATACGCTGCATCATTGGTTTGTGTAAGAGCAAAACTTCTTCGAAGTTTATAAAGTCGTGGTATTGCATTCCACACCGCCAAAAGGGGAAAACTCCAGCATTTTCCCCTTTTTAATCCCCTATGCCGCCCCACAAAGTTAAACGTTATTCCTCTTACAGCTGACATTTCGCACAGAGATCTCCTAACATTCAACAATAATTACTCACAGGAAACCTAGGTAGAAAGATCACAACACATATAGCGAATAGATCACAAAATAATAGCGAATAGATCACAGACGA
>NZ_JAFEUN010000194.1 GCF_016900895.1 Parashewanella hymeniacidonis | reverse complement strand
GTTTTGTTCAGAATCGCCATTTTATTTTGATAGTTGTCGTGGTTGACTTATTATCTCAAAAATAAAGCTTTTCTCCTCAGATTTTTCTTCTTAATTTGTTACCCATGTTTGATGGGTTCCAAATAATGATAAAATTGCTCCTGTAGATCGCATTGAACAATACGCTCTTTTTCGTCTGCCGTATTCTGCGCGGAGTTGTTTAAGCTCTCTTGAAACTCAATCGTTTTTAAAGAGTGATAAGTATCTTCAAAGTATCGCCACTCTTTATCCGTATCTTGTCTTTGTTTAAAAAAGAACTTTTTTACTAACTGTTTAAACATAAAACTTTTATATGAAATGATAACTCTATGCTTAAATTTTACTTTTTATGAATAATGAAAAATATGCATAATCCGCAAACTTTTTATTTTACAGTAAGTTAAATACGCCTATCTACCTAGATACATAAAATTACTCCTAAAGATTGGTGGTGTCGTCCTAATAATCCAGAAGAGGCTGATGAAAAAGAAAGTGGTAAATGGGCTGATGCTTCACACTTCTGCCGTCAACGCCTAGATCAAAAGTCCCTAATAAACGCTACAGAGTTGCCCTCATAACGACAGAGTCAGCAACGTATTTGATATAAATTAATTAACAAGAGAAATATAATTGATAATCATTTACATTCGCATATCTAAAATGTAAAATGCGCTCAATTTCTTATTCATACCCATAATTATTTGAGCGTACAATGAAGATTAAAAGTCTGCCATTTGCTATTTCCGTTGCTCTATCGTCTTTATCACTTCAAGCTTTTGCTGAGTCAGCAGACATTGAGGTCATTCAAGTAAAAGGCACTTACTTTAACGATTACAAGGTGACTGATGCTACCGGAGCAACCAGAACAAATACATCACTGCTCGAAACGCCTCAATCGATTACTGTAATCCCTGAAACTATTATCGACGAGCAATTAGCAACAACATTAGGTGAAGTGCTTTCAAATGATGCAAGCTTATCTGCTGGCTCAAAACAGCGTAACCGAGAAGTGTTTAATTCAAGAGGCTTCCAACTAAGTTCATCAACGGGTTACCTTCGTGATGGTCATCAGCATTGGTCTCATTATCAACAGCCAATCGAAACGCTTTCACGTGTAGAAGTGATTAAAGGTCCTGCTAGTATTCTATACGGACAATCAGCCCCGGGTGGTTTAATCAACATGGTAACTAAAAAACCTACGGCAAAAAAACTACTTGATTTAGGGTTTGATACCGACTTAAACGGTTCAACACGTTTTATGCTCGATGCTGGCGGTGAGATTGTCCAAGATATTAATTATCGAACCGTGCTCGTTAAGCAAGACGTAAATTACACTCGTGAATATCAAAATGGTGAACAAAGAAACCGTGACCGTTTTCTTGGATCGTTAGCGCTAGATTACCAAGTAACCGATGATTTACTCGTTAATGTTTATTACGACCAAACGAACGACAAAGCAGGCTTAGATACGGGTGCTTGGCTCGATGCTGACGGAAAAGTTATTGGTCGTGACAAAACCATTTATGATTTTTCATGGGCATTTACCGATATTGAAGTTAATAACATTGGCGCCACTGCAAGTTATTTTATCACTGACAATTGGTCCGTGAAGCTGGGCTATAATGAGCAATCATTTAAGCGTCAACGTTTTGAGTCATCGCCTTCTCGCCCAGAAAATTATTCGGTTGGTGATAGCTATGATTCTAAACCTTACGATCGTTTTGATGATTGGCAATTCAAAACCACCTATTTAGATCTGACTGGTGAAATTGAAATTGCAAAAACTCAACATCAACTTCTATTTGGGATTAATCGCCTTGATTACAGCTACGGCCAACTTAGAACAAAAGCAGGCACTGTTAACTTCACCCCAGGACAAGCTGAGCCAACTCGACCAGATATCAGTTACAAAACTGATGATAGCTTATACAGCAGTGAGTATGACTACTATGGTGTCTACTTCCAAGACTTAGTCACTTTCAATGACAATTGGCAATTAATGTTCGGTGGTCGTTACGATCAACAAAACAGAAAAGATGCGAACAACACTTCATTCGTACCAAAGTTTGGTGTGTTATTTCATCCAAATGATGATGCCACCCTTTATATCAATTATTCAGAAGGCTTTGAACCAAGCTCAAGTGATACGTTGAACAATACAGATGATAAAAATCACGGAATGAAACTTGATGCAGTCACCTCAAAACAAATTGAATTTGGTGCAAAATGGCAAGTTACCGATAGATTATTGGTTGATACCGCTGTTTTTGATATTGAAAAAAGCGGTACGTTGATCACAGAAGATATTATCGATAACCCCGATTACAAGACTATCACCACTCAATCGGGTTTACAGCGCCATAAGGGTTTTGAAGTATCAGCTCAAGGTGCGGTTAATGATCGTTTCTTCCTTATGGCTTCAAGCATGTATTTAGATGCTGTGTACGAAAAGGATGCGAAATATCAAGGTAAGCGCCCTGTTGATGCCCCTAAATTATCAGCTTCAATCTGGTCAAGATATGAAGCAACTGAACAACTTGCTATTAATGCTGGGATTTTCTATCAAGGCGAACGCTTTGCAGATACTGCAAATAACATCACTAAAGATGCATACACTCGCGTTGATTTGGGTGCAACATACAAAACAAGCATTAATGGTATTGCCGTTGATTATCGCTTCAACATTGAGAATCTATTCGACACGGAATACCTAGCCGGTGGTGGCACAAATAACGTAACAATTGGTGGTGAGAGAATGGCTCGATTAGAAATAAAAGCTTCATTCTAAACAAGTAAATTTAAAAAAATTATAAGGCAGCATTAACACTGCTGGCTTTTGGTGTATTTATGAATATAAAAAAAACGTTTTTTTGGCTGCACTTAGTACTGGGTTGCAGTGCTGCCATTTTTATCTTTTTAATGTCGATTACAGGTCTTGCGCTCACATATGAGCGACAAATAATTAAATTTGCAGAACAAAAAGATTACCCCGTTAAACCTGATGGCATCGAAGAACCACTTTCAATTGAGAAAATAAAAAACATCAGCCAAAATTATCCAACAGAAAAGCAAACCTCCTTGAAATTTATTAATGAAATTGATGCGCCTATTCAAATAAAAGACGGAAGGAAAACACTTGCCTATCTGAACCCATACACAGGTGAAAAAATCACCGAGCTAGGTGATGGTACCAAATCATTTTTTAAACACCTTAGAGCATTTCATCGCTGGCTATCGCTTGATGGTAAATTTAGTAGTCAAGGGCGCTGGGTAAATGGTATTTCAAATGTTATTTTTATTTTTATAATTGTTTCAGGTATTTACTTATGGTTGCCGAAACGATTCAACCGTCGGGCCTTCAAACAAAAACTGACACTGACAGGCTCCTATCCGTCTTCAAAAGCGAGGGACTATCAATGGCATAATGTGTTTGGGATTTATATGGCGCCAGCACTGTTTGTTATTGCGTTTACTGCAATTTTCTTTTCATTTAAATGGCCTGGACAAGTGCTGAAAGAAAATGTTTCAACCATCTCTAAAACATTACCGAAGCCAACTAAAGTCGCAACACCGCATTTTTCCCATGATGTGATTGAGCATCAATTGATGGTGATAAAAGAAAGTAATTTAGAATGGAAAAGTATCCAATTTGGAATCTCAGACGAGCCTGTAAGTATTCATACTTACCAAATTGATAATGGTAATGGTGCTGAACCCCATAAGCGACACACTGCTGTATTTGATAATGCCACAGGTAAAATTATTGCCACTCAGGATTTCGATTCTCTTTCAGAATATAGTCAATTACGAAGTATTATTCGATTCCTACATACTGGTGAAATACTCGGTATTATAGGACAAACTATAGCTGGCCTAGCCTCATTACTTGCTTGCTTATTAGCCTATACGGGAATTACTCTCTCATGGCGTAGATATAAGGCATCAACTCGGTAAAGCAATGGCCGAAGTGCTTAAATTCAGAGAAATCGTTAATATCAAAGTCAATACTTCGGACAGTTTTTTGAATAATTCGAAATCACGAGCAGAGTTTGTGAAAATATAATTTGCAAATACAACCTTCACAAAGCTGCTGCTCATGACTTCACTAATAGAATCTGTTTTAG
>NZ_JAFEUN010000193.1 GCF_016900895.1 Parashewanella hymeniacidonis | reverse complement strand
TTTGACCATAGATCTTGGTTGAAAATTGACATGATGCGTTGCCTTATCTAGTGTAATTTACTGATCAGATCAACGAAACGATAATAAGTTCAATTTCCATAATATTTGTGTAGAAGAGTCAGCGTTGAAACTGTAACGATTAAAAACATAAAGTTTCATACTCCTTGCCCTTAAATGCATTTTTACTGGAAAGTTAAGTAATAAGTATCATATCGAATGCAGCACATTTCTGGACAATTCCGTGTTTAAAATCATTATTACTCTCCCCCATTTACTTTAATACTTCACTTATCTAATCATCAGAATTGTTGCCATATTTTGGTTATTTACTTTTAAATTTGTCACATATGGGAGTAGCGCATCCAGAGGAAGAACAGTGGTTTGTTTTTACATTGAGGTAATCTTGTGATTTAACCGTTATGTATCCGACTATGACACCTGATACAGTCCGTACAGCCATTTTAACTCTTTCAGACTGTATAGAATCACTTGCTCGATTTACTGCTACTCCAAATAAATACCCGCACAAAGACTTTCCAATATCGAATGCAAAATTTCCTGATTTTAAAACCCAATCTTTGGTTAAACAAAAATAGTTTGAACTCATTAACTTTGCAGAATTAACTGCTGTAAAACTGGCTTTAATTAAGTGTTTTCCAACGTATAAGTATTTATTATCTTTTAATTCAGGTAATAAATATTGAGTTGTTTTTTCTGCAAAGAATAAACCTAAAGCAAGAGATGAAGCAGATACAGCACCTGCTGGCCCAGCTGTAGCTAAGCCGATAGCCGCAGGTAAAGCCGTTTCATCAACGGCCTCAAACAGTAAATCAGTAAGAAAATAGTTTTTGCTATGACTGGATACACCTTCTGCACTCATATTTATCTATTCGTTGTCGCAAAAATTTACAGTAATAAATGTATTCCTCTTATTCAAGTGAACATTAGTTAACAATCAAAACTTAAATTTCAAAGGGTGCAGTTCCTTTCATTCGACGGTTACAGCAGCTTTATAAAATCGTCGTTTGGATTGCTGTTTATGGAAAAGCCAATAATCATCAAAATCATCGCTAGATTTCAGTGACCGTAGTTTTAAAATCGCTTCACCTCCATCAAGCCCCCAACGGGCACCGGTAATATCCAGTCTATCGTTTATCAAATGACGACAAGCACCTTCTATGTAAGCATTCACCAGAGGGGTATTGACAATCTCAAACTCCCGTTTATTGGCATTTATAACTACAAGCTTGCCATTGTTTTGTGACACAAGTACCACCCCGCAAGTAAGTTTCACTGTTTATTTGAAAAGTCAATACGGGGCTGGTGAATGGTTACAAGAAATTAAGCTTTTCTAACCGTGTTGGAAGTATTAGTGACATTCTGAGTTTAAAAAGCGAGCTAATAAGTCGATATCGTTTTAGTCGCCCTAACCTTACAGAGCAGCAAATTATTGAATCGGGTGTTGGATTAGTCTGGCTCGAATGGGTTGGATATATCGACAAAAATGAAAAGGTTCAGTATCTATCACACTGAACCTTTTCATCTGTTATTAACCCGCCTTTCTTCTCTCTATTTCTAAAATCGCACCTGAATATTTAGACGCATCAAGGTTATTAAAATATTCATCCCAGCTCGGCATTGCTTCGCGCATTCTTAAAAAATCATCCTTGGGAATGACCATCACAATGGTGTCTTTCACCGCAGTTAATGTTCCTGTCGTCATACATTCGTTTTGTATGGTTCGTTCTCCCCAATGATCATTAACATCAAAGGTTCTTGAAAACGCTGGTGTTTCATCGCAAGATTCAACATCCAGCCTTAATTCACCGTCAACCACCACATAGAATCCATCAACCCACTCACTGGGATTAAATACCACATCTCCTTCAGTGAAATGCATATATCGACATGCATGCGGTTTTTCTTGCTCCATATGCACGATGGTTCGCGGCATGAAGTAATCGAACATCCAGTTCAGTGCGACTCGTACTCGAGTTGCAAAGCCTGGCAGCATCGCTATATAAAAACCACGCCACAGAAACCACGCAAATAAACCGTATAGATTCATGCCCATCATGCTGCCAACTGCGGAATAACCACCCAATGACGCTAACGCTCCCTTCGAACAATACTCGAAAGGCTTTAATGCTTTGCCTTGAAGTGATGCGTAAAGGTTATCAGCAAGAATTTTCGCTTCTCGTACGGTTGCTTGAGCAGTCGGGGGCGCAATTTTTCCACCATCAAGTGGAATCGCTGCAATATCACCTAATGACCACACATGCTCGACACCCTCAACTTGTAATTCTCTAGTTGTTGGGATTTTTCCTCGATTAAGTTCTAAACCAAGCGACTTAACAAAAGGCGATGGTCCGTTACCGATAGTGGTAATCAC
This sequence comes from Parashewanella hymeniacidonis, assembly GCF_016900895.1. GTDB lineage: Bacteria > Pseudomonadota > Gammaproteobacteria > Enterobacterales > Shewanellaceae > Parashewanella > Parashewanella hymeniacidonis. The sequence goes on along the minus strand of NZ_JAFEUN010000193.1, from coordinate 1,795 downwards.
TGTTGTTGTTGGGATTACTTCACCGTGATTAGTAGTCACACTGGTCGACGTAGCAGAGTTAACTCCTGTACCGAGCTTTATTTCAACACCTCTTTTTTCAAGCACCTTGTGAGCATACTGACTTTGCTTTTCCGGTAATTCCATCAAAATCCTATCGCCAAATTGCACTAACACTAAACGAATTTCTTGCTTGGAGATTTGAGGATAGAATTGAAGTGTACGATGAATCATCTCTTGTAGCTCCCCCATCGTTTCAACCCCAGAAAAACCACCACCAGCGACCACAAAAGTTAATAGTCGCTCTTTTAATTCTTGGTTGTCTGTAACGTCTGCTAATTCAAAGTTAGAAATGACTTTATTTCTTAGGATATAGGCATCTGACAAGTCTTTCATGGTTAAGCTGTGTTGCTGAAAACCTTTGAACATTGAAAGATCAGTGATCTGCCCTGATGCAATAACAACTTCATCATAAGGTAAGTCATGGAGAATTCTTTGTCGTCCTTGAACCAACTGCACAGTTTTAGCTTCTGTATCTATTCCGCGAACTTCTGCCAACCTAACTTTGACCTTGGGTAATAACAAACGCAGTGGTGTTACCGCATCTTGAGAGTTGATGACACCAGATGCAACTTCAGGTAATAAAGGTTGAAATACAAAATAATTTCGTTCGCTGATCAACTCGATGTCGACTTCGTCACCTGCGATTTCAGATAAATACTTCGCTGCAAACACACCAGCAAACCCACCACCAATAACGACTACTTTGGTTACCATTGTTGAATCCTTCCAATACTTCGTTGAATTCATTTAAATATAGTGCAAATATGGCGTTTTGTTTCCCCTCTAAAAATCGGACGAAAATATGAAAATGTTACTTGCTGTGGTGGTCATTGCCATGGTTGTTTTTTACTTCTTCACTCAATCACAAAGCAGTGAACAAGCAAAACAAAACCTAGCTCAAGGCACGGCCTTTTTAAATAAAAATAATACTCAAGAAGGAGTGAACACCACGAATTCTGGTTTGCAATATAAAGTATTGCATAAAGGTGAAGGAACTGTTCATCCAAAAGCAACGGACACCGTTAAGGTGCATTATCACGGTACATTGATTGATGGAACCGTGTTTGACAGTTCAGTGGATCGTGGTGAACCAATCTCATTTCCTTTAAATAAAGTGATTAAAGGTTGGACTGAAGGTTTACAGTTGATGGTCATAGGTGACAAATACCGATTCTTCATTCCTGCAAATTTAGCCTATGGTAACCGTTCAACTGGAAAGATTGGTGGCAATTCAGTACTGATTTTTGATGTTGAGCTATTAGGAATCAATGGCGAATAGAAAATGATACAACGCCATTAGCTTAATGGCGTTTAAGTTACATGCTTATGTTGTAACTATTGAATATTCTTATCGTATTTCACCATTAGAATGACTGTTCATTTAATTAATCGATAAGTGACAGGGATATGAGCCCCTTCTACTAACACCCACTTTATTAACCTAAAAACTCAGTTGAACGCTAAATTACTTTTAAGCTTATGAAATCATCTGATTAACTATTATCACCTATTGGGTGAATGCAAGCTGGTATACAAATCGATTTTGGGAGTGATATAAATAATGTGGACGAGTAGTTCCTTTCACCAAGGTTAAGAATGATCTCAGTTACTCCAATACTTCGGACAGTTTTTTGAATAATTCGAAATCACGAGCAGAGTTTGTGAAAATATAATTTGCAAATACAACCTTCACAAAGCTGCTGCTCATGACTTCACTAATAGAATCTGTTTTAGA
>NZ_JAFEUN010000192.1 GCF_016900895.1 Parashewanella hymeniacidonis | reverse complement strand
TTCTGGAAACGCTCACTAAAAACAAATTTGCTTTTGATATTTATCACCAGAGTTGGACTTCCTGCTCTGGCGAGCTCGCTTGTATTTGTGACTTTAGATCATATAGATCTGATCAGTCCCTAACTATGACATAAAGTGCGAAATTGTTTTTGCCATTACAGCGTTGCAATTCCTCGCCATAGCTACGGCTATGACTCGTCTTTGCGCCTTGTACTGACTTTAAAATTTCACCCTAATCAACATATCCAATTAGTGTGAATGGTATTACAAGAAAATGAACATGAGTGAAAAAGTTGTACTTTCTAAAAGTGAACAAAAGCGTTTAAATATCTTAACTGCAGCGATCCAATTATTTTGCGAGCACGGTTTTCCGCATACAAGTATGGATGAAGTAGCAAAAATTGCTGGAGTGTCAAAGCAGACAGTGTATTCCCACTTTGGTTCTAAAGACGATTTATTCGTTACAGCGATTGAATCACGTTGCTTAGCGCATCAGTTATCTGGCCGCTTGTTGAATGATTCTGAAGACGCAGAGCGATGCATTACTGAATTTGCACATAAATTTGGTGAGATGATAGTGAGTCACGAAGCGATTACGGTATATAAAGCCTGTATTGCAAACTCAGATAGTCACCCTGAATTATCAAGAATGTTTTATGACGCTGGACCAACACACATTTTTAACATGCTTGAAGAGTACTTCATGAAAGTTGAGGAAAATGGTTTATATCACTTTGGGAATTATAGAGACAGCGCCATAAGGCTATGCTCAATGCTGTTTGGTGAGCTAAAAGTAAGATTAGAGCTAGGTTTAGATACTGGAAATCTTGTGGAACTGAGACCAAAGTTTATTGCTGAATCAGCGAGGCTATTTTTAAAGGCACATAAAGTGTAGTTAAAACACAAGGCACGCTATCTGGTGCCTTGTATTAATAGGTATGCTTACTGAGCAAGCATATCTTTTTTTAAGCTTTTTTGTGCTGGCTTATCGCCGATCCAAATAGCCATCAAAGCTTTACGGAACGTTTCGTTTTTAATATCAGTTAGCTTATTCATATTTTTATATGCAGTCACACCAACCCCTTTATGGAACACGAAAGTGAATTGATCACCTTCTTTTATGCCTGTATCAAATAGAGACATAAACTCATCAATCTGGGACTGTATTGGCTTTACATTGTCGTGGGTCGCATGCTCGAAGCCTTCGACGATAGCTTCCTGCATTTTGTCTTTTGTGATCAAGCCTGAAATGATATTTAAACGAATAGCAGCAAACGTTTCATTCATGGCTTTATCTGCATCTTTCGTTGTGTTTGAAAGGTATAAGCTGCCGACGTAAAGGTCGAAAAAGAACTTACTTCTTACGCCACTTCCGTTAAGTAACATTGGCTTACTTTCGATATTCAGGTTATCGGCTACAGAAACACCAGATACTTTCATATTTTTTGCAATAGCTTGACTGCCAAAAAGTACTATCGTGATTAATAGCAATTTTGATAGAAGTTTCATAACTACCTCATAAATTGATTAAAACTAAAATAACTTCCATGAGTTTAGTCTAACTTCTGATCCCTAGTTGAAATTCACCATTTTGTTGAAACCAAATGGCTTGTTTTTCAGTTGAAGAAATAAGAAACGGGCCATCATCAAAGAAAAGGAAGCACTTCCAATTTCGTTTGAAGACTTTCCATGTAGTTTCTATGACTTGGTACTTTTCATAACAAAAAAATACTGGGGTGTCATCATTCCATTCGATTGATTCAGGTATTGGTTCAGGAAGTTGGGGTTCTTCGCTGTCCCATGCCGCTTGCCATAATCCCTCTTTTTTCCAGCTGTTACTTCTGGCGGCCCAATCACCTTTTGATATAAGATCTGGTCTAATACTCTTATTACTGATGAGTTTGTTCCAAATGTGCATTGCACTTTTTTCAGTCAAAGGTTTTATAGCGTTTTTGTCTTCATCACACACTGGAATTTCATTGTGATTAAAGATCCATTTACGACGATATTCATCTAAAGGAATATAAGAAAGGTTCAAAAAGGTATCTCGCAATACTATCGTTAATTGGCGTTAGTATACTGTTTATTGATATTTCTAACCAGTAGATGGTTTAGGAGGAAGTATTACAATTTACACCAGACTTTGTGATCTGTGTGCCACCACCAGAGTTAATGGTAATGGATTGTGAATGTTCGTTATTTTTATCACTCGGGCAGTATGAAAGTGTTGCAGAGAAAGTGTCTGCACTTGCTGCACCATTCGCAAGAAAACTCACTCTTCCATCAGGCGTAAATTGAAGTTGATTGAAACCGAACTTAATTAAGTCGCTATCATTGAAGGCTTCTATATAGCGTAGTTGAGCTAGAGCTTGTCCACCTTGTGCAGGTCGAAACACTTGGATTCCCGCTTTCCAATCATTTCCACACACATTATTAGCTTGCGGGCATAAATTTATCACTTGGTTATAGCTGATGGCTTGATTACGAGCATAAGCAATGATGGTTTGAACCTTCCTAATACTTTGGTCTGCTCGGGTGGTTTCATAAAGAGAGGTAAGAGAAGGTGCCCCAATAACTAACAGAATCGAAGCAACTGCAATCGTTACCATCAACTCTACTAATGTAAATCCTTTAATACTCGACATAGACAAACTCCCTAATTACAAAGTCGAGTATATATAAATAATTAGTTTAAATCATCCTTTAGTATTAGAGTGGGGTCATCTTTCGTGATTGTTTTTTCAGCGATAGCGCAGCACTTTGTATTTTGAAAGAACGACCAATTTAAGCGCTCTCTTCTTTAATGATTTTGAGCGTTCACTGTACTGTGTTGTGACCACCTCTCTTAGATGGCTAAGCTTTACTGCTTACGCCTTGAACAGGTAAACGCAAAGCTTAACCCTGAAAGAACAGCAGCCCCGAGTTGGTGCTCAAGCTAGTCTTGCGGGCACTCAGCTGAAGTTGCGTCTTCCATTTTAATTCTTCCTGTTGGAGCAACAACTACTTTTTTAGGTGTGACACTAGTAGAGTTCTCCGGACAGTATATGGCGGTAGCTTGAGTGCCGAAAGCCATTCCATCAGCCTGAAATTGTATGAATGTTTGATTGGTGCTTATTGAGTCGTGCTCATTAAAGTTTTCAGTATGGGTAAGTTCCATATCGTCACCATCGAATATATTATTACCATTTTGATCAACGAAGACTGTGAGCCCCTTCGACCAATCATTAGTACAGTTGGCCTCCTTTCTATGGCATACAGTTACATTTTGACCTAAAGAAACAGCTTGGCCTCTTGCATAAGCAATCGTTTGATGAAGCTTCTTGGCGCCCATATCAGTTCGAACACTCTGATATAGATTATTGAGAGAAGGTGCGCCTATAACAAGCAGTATTGCAGCCACTGCAATTGTTACCATGAGCTCCAATAAGGTAAATCCTTTAACCTTAAACACGGCTTCTTCCTTGAATCCTTTTATGATTAAAGTTTAGCGTATATAAAAATTCGAGTGAATAATCCTTTACTACTAATAAAGTGGCAGTATTCATTCGGTGTGAGTAAGCTTGAACGGAGAAAAATAATTAATTGAGCAGCCTACTTAGGTATAAAAAATTTTTTGATAAGGCTAGAATATTATCTAAGAAGTATGGTTTGCTTTTAGAGATGTTGGTAGATATCGCTGAAATTGCATGAATGAATTTGTTTTGGGGAATAGAAATGAAAAAGATTGAAGCGATCATCAAACCATTTAAATTGGATGATGTTCGAGAGTCATTGGCTGAGATAGGTATCAGCGGTATGACTGTGATGGAAGTAAAAGGCTTTGGACGCCAAAAAGGTCATACAGAGCTTTATCGTGGTGCTGAATACATGGTTGATTTTCTTCCGAAAGTAAAATTAGAAATCGTTGTTCAAGATGAAATGTTAGAGCAAGCATTAGAAGCGATAGTCGAAACGGCTAGAACCAACAAGATAGGCGATGGAAAAATATTTGTGACGGATGTTGAAAGAGTCATCCGTATTCGTACTGGCGAAGAAAACGAAGATGCTGTTTAAGAATTTCTAGCAATTTCACATCAACTTATATAAAACCATGGCCCTCCATGGTTTTATATTCTCTCATTTTACAATAGTTCGGACAGTTTTATGAACTGAGCTTAATTATTCGAAATCATGAGCAGGGTTTGCGAGAATATAGTTTGTAAAAAAGACCCTGAAACCACCGCTCATGATTACTCTAGTAAATT
>NZ_JAFEUN010000191.1 GCF_016900895.1 Parashewanella hymeniacidonis | reverse complement strand
GAAAAAGAAAAGATATTAACGCTATTTGGAGGTGAAGTTAGTCGCATTTACAACATTGCGTAATGTTAAAGTGGGGACAGTATAAGCTTCTACAAAGAAGTCGTTTGGTGTGCCTAAAATTTGATTTAACGTATGGTAGTTTGGAATGATCTTAGTTGTGTTTTTGTTAACTTATTGAAATAAAAATGCAACTGTAAATGACCGTGCGAAATGTGGGTTAATCACACTTTAAAAGTATATTCTTGATTGATTTTATTGGTTTTATTTAGAAACTTTACAGTTAATTAAATATAATTTATCAAGGGTTAAATTAGTCTTCTTATAATGCTGGGTTCTATAGTGTGTCATCGACTTGTATTTGGAGGGCAACATGAAAGTTGTCCATATTCAAACGTGAACATCGGCAAACACTACCAATGACCTGGTTTGCAGCATCAGTATCGTAATTGAATGTAACACTTATAGCGCTACCAAGTTCAAACGGAAAAGGGCACTCAAATGAAACCCCGTGCCTTGAAATATCAACACATGAAGCAGTTTGACTTCTAGGAAAACCACGAGGATCAGACCATTCCAATCTCACTTTAAAATAGTCTAATTCAATTCGAGAGGAGCGGCGTTTTTCTAATGAATTTTGCACATTAACCATCCGTGGTTTTCAGTATCCTTTGATTCTAATACATATTTTACAAATTGGTAAGCATCAATAACTTAACCAGGTCTTCCATCTGCACGTATTTGACAAAGCATTGGGCCATAACAAATTACAAATGCTGTGAAAGCTAGCAGCCAAAGTAGAACAGTAAGCCCTAATAGTTGCGGATACAAATTGGGGAGTAAGTTTGCTCCGATACGGCAAATAGTTGCAATAATCATTAGAGCAAAACCTAAAACAACCAATTTCGGCGGTTCAAGTTTTCGGCCAGTATGCCCCAATGAAACACGGGCCATCATAGCTAAAATCATTCCGCCCATACCTCCAACTGTGATGGCATGTAACCCAGCTGAACGAGGAAAGTCAGTGGCAAGAAGTACTAACCCAATTGGTATGAATAAATAACTTAAGTGCAAAGACCAAAGTAGAGGTGTTTTAAAGGTATGCTGCCAACCCCAACGATTCCATCGAACCAATAAGACGATACCTGAAATGAAAGCAAACATTTTTGTTGTTACTTGTAGCTGAAAAATAAAGCTAATCGCAAGCAAAGCTAATGAAATAAAAGTCAACTTTTCTAAGAGGTCAATACTTGGTAAACGTTCCCATCCGCTCGCTCTGTCAGTGAAAAATGGAATAACACGGCCACCGATAAGAGCTACAACAACGGTGATAATGATTACTGCGGCATAGAGTGAAGAAGATACAAAATCAGGCTGATGGGTGATCAAACCATAGTAAGAACAAGCATTTGCAATAGTTAAGGAAAGTAAAATAGGTACAAAACCGAAGTTTCTCCATTGTTTTAGCGGTACGACTGCGTTCGCCATTACAAATGCGGAAAAAGGTAAAAAAAGTAAGTCGACAATTGCAGCAAACTCTAGTGAACTCCAATCTTGATTTATCAGTAAAATTCGAGCTAATAACCATAGGATAAACAGACCAATTAACGGTAACCCTTTTAATCCAGGCCTTCCAGTCCAGTTTTGAACTGCGGTTAATAAAAAACCAACAACTATGACGGAAACAAAGCCGAAAATCATTTCATGACCATGCCACCACAATGTATTCCCTTGGGGAGTAAAAGCTATCTCTCCTTTTAACGATAAAATCCAAAATGCGAGTGATATTATGCTGAAAAGACTACCAAATAAAAAAAATGGTCGAAATCCAAGTCTGAATAAAGGGATTTTAGGCTGCATGTTTTCGGGTTCATCAATATTAAGCATACGTAAATAATACCTGACTAAATGTATCAGGTATTATATATCTGTATTCCTTTAAAAAATCTAATCTAGATCATGTTTTTGTTGATTGGTTTGCTTTTAAAAAATAAAGTTCTTTAATCCTAGAAAAAGCAGTTGGTGGCGCTCTTAAACGCAGATAGAATTGCCGGTAACAAGGCTTGAGTAACAGTTAGTAGTTGTTCTACTTACTGTTATTCATAACGCAGTTAGCGGTGATTTTAGCCAGTTTACGAGAGCTAAGCATTCATTTTATTGGTGAATCAAGTCATCTTCTTTTTCCTTGGTACATTATGCAGTTATTAACATTTCTATGCGTCCAACTGCTTTTTTTTAGGTTAATGACCGCTTCCATATGCAGATCTCTTATATTCAGAGAGCGAATCTCTTGCAAGGTTTTTTCGAAGTATTCTAAGTTACTGCCAAGTTCTCCTTTTGCTTGAAAAATTCGCTTCGCTATTTGGATTTGTTCTAAATGAGGGGTGGTATCGATTTGATTGATGATTAATCACAAACGTTATGCAAGTGAACGAACGATGAGTATTTTTGCATTCTACCTTTGAGATAATAGGAATATACCCGCCTAAAGCATATTCTCTGGCCCATAACTCTTTTGTTTCTAGCTCAATATCTTGTTTTTCTATTTGCAATGCCACTCCATCACAAAATGAGCCTTCATCAAGAGCCATCATCACCCCCGGGTTAGATTCTGAACCTCTAAATAGCAACATTTCCAAAAAAAACCGCCTTTCATAGCCAGTCAAACGAGCATTAAATTGTTTTTTTATTTATAAAAGTTGGTTCCACATTAAAGAACCGTAGGCGAAGACCAGAACATCGGATGAATCGGGTAATTGCGCAAGGATGTTAAGCCTGTTCTCCTCAATGTTTTCCCATGATTTGATTTTTAATCCTGCTTGTTCTGCTGCTGGCGTCATTTTATTGAGGTATTCTTTGATAGCGTCATAACTTTCAAATATGTTCGTCAAAAGAGGTATCTCATCTGAAGTGTGCGTTTAGGTTAGCAGTTTATTGTTGAAATACAGCTGAATATGTAAGGAATAGACTTAATAACTAAGCCTTTAGGAAAATAACTGAATAATCTAATTATAAATATTGTAATAATTTGATAACATTTACATCAATAGGATACGATATACCATAAAGATGATGGACGTCCTTATTCATGGAGGATAAGGGTAAACAAAATGGAATGTTAAAAATGGACTCTTTTGAATACTATAAGCAAGCTAAAGAAAGGAATCGCCTTTGGTTTGTACTCTTGTTCTTTTTCTGCACGATATCTGGAACTTTAGGTTATGGTTTAGGTAGCCATTTATCTAAAGATGAGCACTATGCTCAACTTAGTGAGGTTCGACAAGATCGAAGAGATATTATTACTTCATCTGTTTATGGCGATATCATCACCGCAAAACTGCACCACGATGATAAACATAAAACAGCGCTTGAATTTGTTGAATTTAATTTGGCTTCGAATGTCGAATCTTTCACACAGCATGGGTCTAAATTAAATAGACTAAACCATGAAGAGTCAGAAGCGCTGGAAGCTGTTCATCGTTACTGGAAAAACGTCTGTTATAAACGTTGTTTGGACAGAATAGAATATATTCTAGAAAAAGTAGATAAACATAAAAAAGAACAGCAGGTTGCTTCAAAATCTGACGTTAAAAGCGAAAACGAGATATAGCGGCTATGTGTTCAGCTGCTATATCACATAAAAATGATTAACCTAGACCGTTAGCAGCTGATTTCATTTGAATGAGCTCAATTTTATAACCATCAGGATCTTCAACAAAAGCAATTTCAGTGTTCCCGCCTAAAACAGGTCCTGGCTGACGTGTTACTTTTCCACCCGCAGCTTCAATATCTTTGCATTGTTGATAAATATCTTCGGCACCAATGGCTAAATGACCAAAACCTGTGCCTAAATCGTAACTTTCAGTACCCCAGTTAAAGGTCAATTCGACTACAGCTTGCCCCGTTGATTCATCACCATAACCAACAAAAGCTAAGGTATATTTATATTCTTCATTCTCAGATTTTCTGAGTAATTTCATTCCGAGTACATCGGTATAAAATTCAATGCTTCTGTCGAGGTTACCGACACGAATCATCGTATGTAAAAGCTGTGACATAGTTTGCGTTCCTTTGTTGGGCAAGCAATTGAAAATATTAACTCAAGTTTCGGAGTTCAAAATTGACACATTTAAATCTGTATATGGTTGATATATAAATAAAAGACGAGCGTTAATGTGTTATAATCTTGTTGCTTAGACAAAAACAATAACACACTAACTCTCAAGTAAATATTGACATGAAATCACTTCAGCTTCCATCACTTA
>NZ_JAFEUN010000190.1 GCF_016900895.1 Parashewanella hymeniacidonis | reverse complement strand
TAGCAGGCTTATACACTCTCCGCTGAAGGCTTAATTTTACTTTTTCAGCAAACAGCCCTTCACCGTTAGACTCAGTAATTTTTACGTCATAAACATTACCGTTTGAATCTACGAGATAAGTAGTAACCACTTTTACAGAGTGCTTCTGTAACAAGTTCCGCTGCTTAAGAGTGAGAATTGCATTTTGCTGATCTTTTTCAGTAATCCAATACTGATTAAACTTCCCTGCTGCGTTAATTGGCTCCGCATTTAAAACTGGTTTTTCAGGAATTGACGAACAGCCAGATACCCAAAAAAATAAAACAGCAGCAAATAATCGCTTAAACATGTCAAGCCTCAAATTTTAAAAAAGTCGAACTATAGACACATCCATAGTCAGAAGCAACAGAGAACCATTCCTAAAACTGTACCAATTCTGATCGTAGCTAACATTTATTATCTCTAAAATTCAATAAGTAAAACACAAACAAATCTCAAGTGACCGTTTCGAGCATTTGAGTTTCTCTACAAACTACTATTCCCGTGGTACATCTATTTACAAAAAAGATACCAACAATAATCACCTTTGGAGTACACGTTATGAGAGCCATTTATCCCAGAGAGCTTAGCCAAGCAGTTAAACAAATTGAATTAAGACATCAAATCGAACAACAAGAAGTGCCGAAAGTTTGGTACACCAAAGCTGAGCTGTGCCGTTACTTTGGCATCAGCTATAACACCTTAAGGCATTGGGAACGCCATAGACACTTTCCCCTATTAGAGCTACAAGATTTTTGCAACGGCCGCTACGACATTAGAAAAATAGACCGATTTCTTCAAAGCCTTTACGAGTTACAACAATAGCGTTCAACTTAACAATTGAGATTGGAGGCTGTGATGAAGTCGGAACTCCATGCTGAAATACTGCGGCGTTTAACGGTTGATTATGATTTTAAAAAGCAAAGCGACCAATATCTACAACAAGGCATTTGCCCAAGCTGCAATAAACGTGAGCTGTATACCCATAAAAACAACCCGTGGTTATTGCGCTGTGGCAGGCTGAACAAATGCGGCAATGAGCTGCACATTAAAGAAATTTACCATGACTTGTTTGAATCATGGAGTGAGCGTTTTCCAAGCCGTGAAGATGCCAAAACAGGTTTAATCACAAACCCAAATGCGGCTGCGGATGCTTACCTTTCCCATGGTCGAGGTTTAAAGCTTTCATTGATTAAAGGTTGGTATCAACAAGGATCTTATTATTGTGGCGAGAAGCAAATCGGCACTGCTACTGTAAAATTTACCTTGAGTAACGGCGCAACATGGGAACGCTTTATCGATAAACCTGAGCGTTTTGGCAGTATGAAAGCTCGTTTCTCAGGCAGTTATAAAGGTTATTGGTGGCAAGTGCCTGACTTTGATATTGCTAAAGTCGTTGAAACCAATGAACTTTGGTTAGTTGAAGGAATATTCGATGCCCTGTCATTGCTGCAAGTGGGCATTACTGCTGTTAGTGTCATGAGCTGTAATAACTTCCCTATTGAGTCATTAAACATCTTTCGGGAACAATTGAACCAAGCCACACCGCCAAAATTAGTGTTTGCCTTTGATACAGGTAAAGCGGGTGAATCCCACACCCTGAAATTTATTGAGCAAGCGAAAAAACTGGGTTGGCAAGCTACGGCAGCGCAACCGCAAACAGGTAAGTTGCAACTGGACTGGAATGATTTACTGCAACGTGAGCGCCTTACGCCTGATCACATCGAGCATTACCGCTACTTAGGTAAATTGTTAATTGCGCCTTCGGCCAAAATCAAAGGCATTTTAATGTACCAGCAAAGCAATCAGCATGAGTTTCCGTTTGAGTTTCAGCTGAGTATGTATTGGTTTAAGTTTCATGCCGATAAATACGACAAAAATACTGACAAAGGCCAAGATGATTTAACCGCATTAAATGAAGCAGCCAGCGTGCAGTTGCTGTGTATGTGCTATCCCCATGCGCTGTATTATCAAGAAAGCCCGGCATCAGATGAAAGCTGGTATTACTTTCAAATCGACTTTCCGCACGGTTTAACCGTCAAGAAAACCTTTACTGGCGGACAAATTACTTCTCATACCGAATTTAAAAAACGTCTGTCTGTGGTTGCGCCCGGTGCCATTTATGAGGGTAATACTTATCAGCTCAACAAGTGGTTTCGACATCACCTTTACAATATTAAGCGAGTTAAGGTCATTGATTTTGTCGGCTACAGTTACGAACACAAATGCTATGTGTTCAATAACATTGCCGTAAAAGATGGTGTGCTTTACCCTATTAATGATGAAGATCATTTCAATATCAAACAGCTGTATATCAAAAGCCAAGACCCTGTGTTAGTCGCACCCAATTATGATTTAACGACTTATAAAGCTGATTTTTTTCATACTCTTTGGCAAGCGTTTTCAGTCAAAGGTGTTATCGCCCTCACCTTTTGGTTGGGCAGTTACTTTGCTGAGCAATGCCGAGATATCTTTGGTGCTTATCCATTTTTAGAATTAGTCGGTGAGCCGGGTACGGGTAAATCCACCCTGATTGAATTTATGTGGAAGCTGTCTGGCCGTAAGAATTACGAAGGCTTTGATCCAATAAAATCCAGTAAGGTCGGTGTTAGTCGTAACCTTGCCCAAGTCGCTAACCTGCCCATTGTTATGATTGAAGCTGACAGAGGTGATACTTCTGCGCCCAGCACCAATGGCTTTCATTGGGATCAATTTAAAACAGCTTATAACGGCCGAGCAGTGCGTTCAACGGGTAATAAGAATAACCAAAACGATACCAACGAACCATTATTCAAAGGCGCTTTGGTTATCAGTCAAAATGCTACTTTAAAAGCCTCACCTGCAATTTTAGAGCGGATCATTCATCTTTATTCTGACCGCAGTAATCACAATGCCGAAACTCGAAGTGCAGTTGATACTATTAGCCGTTGGCCAATGGCTGAACTATCTGGATTTATGATCAAAGCACTGAGCCATGAAAAGCAAATACTGGAGCAGGTTAAAAAGCGGCAACCCGATTTTGAACAATGGTTACGCCAAGAGCCAATGATCAACAACAACCGCATCAGCTTAAATCATTCCATGATGTGCGCTTTCACTGAAGTCCTCGCTTTACTGCTTGATATCAGCCCAACACAAATGGCGTTAGTGTATGAACAACTAAAAGTAATGGCTATTGACCGTGAGCATGTTTGCGGCGCTGATCATCCATTAGTTCAAGAGTTTTGGGAAATTTATGAGTTCTTGGAAGGCAATGAAGATAAGGTAGTCAATCATTCCCGTGATCCACAATATATCGCCATTAACCTTAATCAATTTGCAGAAGAATCAGCCGTTCATAAACAACGAATTCCACCATTAAGTGATCTCAGAACCCTACTTAAAAACAGCCGAGCTTATAAGTTCATTGAATGCAAACCAGTGAATAGTGCCGTCAATGATCGTTTGAATAAGTCTCACCCCCAAATTAATAAACCATCCACCGTGAAATGTTGGATATTTCAATCTAATCGAAAGAAAACAGGATAGATATATGAAACAAAAACTTATGAAAGCAACGAAATGGGTAAACCGTGAATTTGCAAAAGATTCGCAACCTTCACTTGTGACTGTGAGAAAATGGATACAAAATGGTGTCATTGCTGGACGCATGATTAACGGCGGCGCTTATGTCTTCGATGATCAATCCGCAGGACTGGATAGTCATGTTAATAAAATCGTCAAAGACTTAATGAGGTTGTGATGGCCGCCCGCCCCAGAACAATGGCTATGAAAAGTTTGCCCGAGCATCTTTACTTCGATCCTCGCCGTGGCTCCTATCGGCTTAGGCTTATCAGTGGGAAGTTTAAGGTGCTCGGAAAAGAAAGAGAAGTTGCCATTGCTGTTGCAAAAGAATATAACCGTGTTGCCCGTCAAGAGGTCGCTATAACGGTAGAATCTCTACTATCAAGCACCTATGAGTTTGATGAGCCTAGTTTCGGTGATCAAGTCGATAAATTGCTCAAACGGATTATTCATGAAGAACAACCATCAGAAGATTTCATACGCACAATGAAAATTGATGCGGAGCGCACGAAACAATTTTTTTCTGATGTTCCTGCCAGCCATATCACCTTACAGCACGTTAATGAATACCTAGAAGAGCATCACTCTGATGCAAGTGCGAATGTTCATAATCGCAAGGTGTCATGGCTTAAAAAGCTATTCGCTTATGCTATTGATGAAAGCTTGATGGAATCAAACCCAGCGGCATTAAAAAAGGGCTCTTCGTCGTTTCATGTGGATTTGAGTAGATCTGATACAGGGCTAGCAATCATAAAGATCATGGTTATAAATGTTCCTGTATTACGGTAGCCTCTGGCTCGTGCTCTGGCCGCTTGAAA